>DLQV01000057.1:0-11064 GCA_002474415.1 Lachnospiraceae bacterium UBA7598 | reverse complement strand
TGCTGAATCGGGTTCATGGTTCCCGGATCAATGTTGATATATGGATCGAACTTCTGCATGGTGACTTTGTAGCCACGCGCTTTGAGCAGACGTCCTAAAGATGCAGCAGTGATACCTTTTCCAAGACCAGATACGACACCGCCAGTGACAAAGACGTATTTTACAGGCATAATTTTCCTCCTAAGTTTTTATCTAAACTACCATAGTTTAATATTATACAGCGGACAACGAAAATATTCCATACTTTTTTATAAAAAGTTTAGAAAGGATAGGAAAAGTTCTCGAACAAAATGTTGATTTTGCGTTTCTTATTACATATAATAAGGGTATTGATTACAAGAGATATACAAGTGGAGGGATTATGGACAATCAGGCACCGAATAATTATAACAGCGGAAACTATAACGGTGGCAATAATTATAATAACGGAAACAATGGGAATAACGGTAACAACGGAAACAACGGCGGCAACAACGGAGGAAAGAAAGACAACCATAACGGTCAGATGATTCTGGGCTTTATTATGGTCACCCTGGTGGCACTCTTTTTCCTGTCATTTTTTGCCAACCGGTTTTCACAGATGAGTTCGAAGGAAACTACATACTCCGAATTCTTGAAACAGCTGGAAAAGAATAATGTCAAAACGGTGGAATTCAGTAATTACGAGATGGATTACACGCTGGTGAATGACAAAAAACCATACGAAGTAACGTATTACACCGGAATTGTCAATGACCCGGATCTGGTTACGACGCTTAAAAAGGCAAAGACATCGGAGGGAAAGGCAATTGAAATATCAGCATCCGTGCCGGACAACACGTCCGCATGGCTGGTCAATATTTTAAGTTTTGTCATTCCGCTTGTACTGATCTGGATTCTCTTTGGATTCCTGATGCGCCGGATGGGCGGAGGCGCCATGGGCGTAGGAAAATCAACCGCCAAAGTATATGTAGAGAAAACAACCGGCGTGACATTTAAAGATGTAGCCGGACAGGATGAGGCAAAGGAATCCCTGCAGGAAGTTGTGGATTTTTTGCATAATCCGAAAAAATACAGTGACATCGGAGCGAAACTTCCGAAGGGCGCACTTCTTGTAGGACCTCCAGGAACTGGTAAGACATTGCTGGCAAAGGCAGTTGCCGGAGAGGCAAATGTGCCGTTTTTTTCACTGGCGGGTTCTGATTTTGTAGAGATGTTCGTCGGTGTAGGAGCTTCCCGTGTGCGTGATCTGTTCAAGGAAGCGCAGAAGATGGCACCATGTATTATTTTTATTGATGAGATTGATGCAATCGGTAAAAGCCGTGACAGCCGGTATGGCGGCGGAAACGATGAGCGTGAACAGACGTTAAACCAGCTGCTTGCGGAGATGGATGGATTTGATGCATCCAAGGGTATTTTAATTCTTGCGGCAACGAACCGTCCGGAAGTACTCGATAAGGCGCTGCTCCGTCCGGGCCGTTTTGACCGCCGGATCATTGTCGATAAACCGGATCTGAAGGGACGTCTGGAAACCTTAAAAGTACATTCCAAGGATGTGCACATGGATGAAACGGTAGATCTGAATGCACTGGCACTGGCTACTGCCGGTCTGGTCGGATCGGATCTGGCCAATATGATCAACGAGGCCGCCATCAATGCCGTAAAGAATGGACGAAAGTTTGTCAACCAGTCCGATCTGTTTGAAGCATTTGAGCTTGTGGCTGTCGGTGGAAAAGAGAAAAAAGACCGCGTAATGAGTGACAAGGAGCGAAAGATTGTCTCCTATCACGAAGTAGGGCATGCGCTGGTATCTGCTTTGCAGAAAAATACAGAGCCGGTGCAGAAAATCACGATCGTACCGCGTACGATGGGAGCGTTGGGATATACATTGCAGACGCCGGAAGAGGAAAAATATTTAGAGACCAAGGACGAACTGCTTGCAAAGATCACGACGTTTATGGCGGGACGTGCAGCGGAGGTACTTGTATTCCATTCCGCAACCAGCGGTGCGGCAAACGATATTGAGAATGCAACCAAGATTGCCCGTGCGATGGTTACCATGTATGGTATGTCCGATAAGTTTGGCATGATGTGTCTTGCAACTGTGGAAAACCAGTATCTGGATGGAAGAGCCGGTCTGATCTGCGGAGAAGACACTGCAGGACAGATTGATAAGGAAGTACTTTCTATTATTAATAACAGTTACAATGAAGCGATGCAGATGCTGACAGAAAATCGTGAAATCCTTGATCATATCAGCGAATATCTATATGAAAAAGAGACGATTACCGGCAAGGAATTCATGAAGATTTTCCGCGAAATGAAAGGGCTTCCACAGCAGGAGGATAAAGAAGCACTTATGCCGGATGATCCGGAGGATGAGAAAAAAGATTCCGGAAAACCGGAAGTCCTGCCAAAAGAAAATAATGACACGAAAGACGACACTTCAGAAGCTGAGGACAATCAGGCAAAAGCAGCTATTGTAAGTGATGATATGTTTGAGGAATAATATTCATGTTCGACTTTCAGGAAGAATTACGTAAACTCCCGGATCAACCGGGAGTTTATATTATGCATGACAAAACAGATGCAATCATATATATAGGAAAAGCAGTCAGTCTGCGCAAACGGGTACGCCAGTATTTTCAGCCAAGCCATGATGAAGGCATCAAGAAGAAACAGATGGTGGAGCACATTGCGCGTTTTGAGTACATTATTACGGACTCTGAGCTGGAGGCACTGGTGCTCGAATGCAATCTGATCAAGGAACACACCCCAAAATACAATACCATGCTGCGGGATGACAAGACCTATCCATATATCCGGGTAACGGTGCAGGAGGATTTTCCACGCGTTCTTTTTTCCCGTCAGGTAAAAAAAGACAAGTCCCGTTATTTTGGACCGTATACGAGCGCAGGTGCGGTGAAAGATACCATTGAACTGATTAATAAATTGTATAAATTACGCACCTGCAACCGAAAACTTCCGAGAGATATCGGGCTGGATCGTGCCTGCCTGAATTATCATATTCATCAGTGTGATGCACCGTGTCAGGGGTATGTGGATAAAGAAACCTATGGACAACAGGTCAGCAAAGCGCTGGAATTTTTAAATGGAAACTATGCGCCGGTGATGCGTGAGCTAAAAGAAAAAATGCAGGAAGCTTCCGAGGAGATGGAATTTGAACGAGCCATCGAATATCGTGAGCTGTTAAACAGCGTGAGCCAGATTGCCCAGAAGCAGAAGATCACGAATACGGATGGGGAAGACAAAGATATTATCGCACTGGCGAGCGACGATCGGGATGCGGTGGTTCAGGTATTTTTTATCCGCAGTGGAAAGATTATCGGAAGGGATCATTTTCATGTGCGTGTGGGATCGGAAGAAAATACGGGAGATATTCTCGTAAATTTTGTGAAACAGTATTATTCCGGCACGCCATTTATTCCACGGGAAATTATGCTGCAGGAAGAGATCGAAGACATTCCGGTACTGGAGGAATGGCTGACTGCAAAACGTGGGCGGAAAGTAACAATCCGGATTCCACAAAAAGGGCTGAAAGAAAAACTTGTGGAGCTGGCGGCAAAAAATGCGCAGCTGGTGCTCAGCCAGGATAAAGAAAAAATCAAGCGGGAAGAAGGACGCACGATCGGCGCGGTAAAAGAGATTGAACAGCTGCTTGGAATGAAAGGGTTAAATCGTATGGAAGCCTATGATATTTCCAATATCAACGGATTTGAAACGGTTGGTTCGATGATCGTATACGAAAAAGGGCGGCCGAAGCGCAGTGATTACCGAAAATTCAAACTCCGTACGGTATCGGGACCGGATGATTATGCTTCCATGCATGAGGTTCTGACCAGGCGGTTCACGCACGGCATGCAGGAACAGAAAGAACTGGAAGAAAAAAATATGCCACAGGAAGTCGGCAGTTTTACGCGTTTTCCGGATATCATCATGATGGATGGTGGACGCGGCCAGGTGAATATCTGTCTGCAGGTATTAGAAGAACTGGGGCTGGATATTCCAGTCTGTGGGATGGTCAAAGATGATAACCACCGCACAAGAGGATTATATTTTCACAATGTGGAAATACCGATTGACCGGCATGGAGAGGGATTTAAGCTGATTACCCGGATTCAGGACGAAGCACACCGGTTTGCCATCGAATACCACCGGTCGTTACGCTCCAAAGCACAGGTACATTCGATTCTGGATGATATTGAAGGCATCGGACCGGCCCGGAGAAAGGCGCTGATGCGGAGATTCCAGTCTATGGAAAATATGCGGAATGCATCGGTGGAGGAACTGGCGGAAACGGAGAGTATGAATCTGGCAGCTGCGCAAAATGTGTATGCGGTACTGCATGGTGGACCGGCTTAGTAACTTGTGATATGGAAAGATTCATGGTACAATCTGTTTATGCAAAAACAGGCCGGTACAGGTACTGTTTAATATAAGCCACAGGGGGAAAAGAGTATGTCAGATGGAAGTGTTAGTGTTGCAAAGGTTGCACAGGTTTTAAATTTGAAAAATTTCACATCGGATATTAATCTGAAAAAATGTAAGATTATTTCCAGCGATGTAAACCGTCCAGCTTTGCAGCTGACCGGATATTTCGAACATTTTGAGGAATCAAGAATACAGATGATCGGAAATGTAGAATATACATTTATTCAGCAGATGAGCGATGAAGAAAAGAAAACCCGCTATGATGCGTTTCTGAAGTTTGATATTCCATGTGTGATTTTTTGCCGTAATCTGCAGCCAGATGCAATCTTTTTGGAAGAGGCAATGAAAAATGAAGTCCCGGTTCTGGGGACGGACCGGCCGACTTCTGAATTTATGGCAGAGCTGATCTATACACTGGGCGAAGAACTGGCACCTTGTATTACCGTACATGGTGTTCTCGTTGATGTATATGGCGAGGGCCTTATGATTACGGGAGACAGCGGAATCGGAAAGAGTGAAGCAGCACTGGAGCTGATCCGCCGGCGACACCGTCTGGTTACCGATGATGTAGTGGAGATCCGCAAGATCAACGAGCATACGCTGATCGGAACCTCTCCGGAAGTGACCCGGCATTTCATTGAGTTGCGGGGCATTGGAATCATTGATGTAAAGACGTTATATGGTGTAGAGTGTGTCAAGGAAAAGCAGCAGATCGATCTGGTCATTAAACTGGAAGACTGGAAGAAAGATGCAGATTATGACCGTCTGGGACTGGAAGAAGAGTATATTGAATATCTGGGCAACAAGGTGGTATGTCATTCCTTGCCAATCCGTCCGGGACGAAATCTGGCGGTTATCTGTGAGACAGCAGCAGTCAACCATAGACAGAAAAAGATGGGATATAATGCTGCACAGGAATTGTATCGCAGGGTTCAGGCGAATATGACAAAAAGCGACGATGAAGAATAGACGAGAGTAATGAGGAGATGTAGAAATAATGGAAAAGAAAAATGCGTGGGAGAAATACCCGGAAGGAACCAAAAGACAGGATGTATTTACATTTGCGGAAGAATACCGCAAGTTTATATCTGCCTGCAAGACGGAGCGTGAGTGTGCGGCAGAACTGTACCGGCAGGCAAAAGAAGCAGGATTTGCAGATCTGAGTGAAAAGATTGCACAGAATGCGAAACTGAAAGCCGGAGACCGTATCGTTGCCAATAATATGGGTAAAGGGCTCGCATTGTTTGTGATTGGTGAGAAAGATATCGAGGAAGGAATGAATATTCTCGGTGCCCATATTGATTCCCCACGTATGGATTTAAAACAGGTACCGTTATACGAAGATACAGAGATGGCACTGTTGGATACCCATTACTATGGCGGTGTGAAAAAATACCAGTGGGTAACACTTCCACTTGCACTGCACGGGGTAATCTGTAAAAAAGACGGCACAACCGTTATCGTAAATATCGGAGAAAAACCGGAAGATCCTGTTTTTGGCGTGAGTGATCTGCTGATTCATTTGGCGGGAGAGCAGATGGAGAAGAAAGCATCCAAAGTGATAGAGGGAGAGAACCTTGATCTTCTGGTTGGAAGCATCCCGGCAGCAAATGATGATGAAAAAGAGAAAAAAGAGATAAAAGACCGCGTAAAGGCAAATATTTTAAATATTTTGTCCAAGGAGTATGGCGTGGAGGAAGAAGATTTCCTTTCTGCGGAGATTGAAGTTGTTCCGTCAGGGGCTGCCAGGGATTACGGATTTGATCGCAGCATGATCATGGGATACGGACATGACGACAGAGTATGTGCTTATCCATCTTTTGCGGCAATGCTTGAGATTGAAAAACCACAGCATACCAGTGTGTGTCTTCTGGTAGACAAAGAGGAGATCGGAAGTGTCGGAGCATCCGGCATGCAATCCCATTTCTTTGAGGACAGTGTGGCAGAGATCATTAATCTGCTTGGAGAATACAGTGAATTAAAGGTGCGCAGGGCACTGCACAATTCCAGAGTGCTTTCCTCTGATGTATCTGCAGCATTTGATCCGAATTATCCGTCTGTGATGGAAAAACGCAACTGCGCTTATTTTGGAAAGGGACTTGTCCTGAACAAATATACAGGGGCCAGAGGAAAATCAGGTTCGAATGATGCAAATGCAGAGTATATTGCAAAACTGCGTAGAATTTTTGATGATCATGAGGTATCGTTTCAGACGTCTGAACTTGGAAAAGTAGATCAGGGAGGCGGCGGAACCATCGCCTATATTCTTGCAAATTATGGCATGAATGTTATTGACAGTGGTGTTGCCGTACTGAATATGCATGCACCATGGGAAATTATCAGCAAAGTGGATCTGTATGAGGCACTGCACGGTTATGTGGCATTCCTGAAGGAGGCATAATGGATCAGTGGCTTGAAGAAATCAAAGCAGTACTGCCGGAACTGATCGTATATCAGCAGGAACCGATGAAAAAACACACGACATTTCGTGTGGGCGGACCGGCAGATTTTTATGTGTGTCCAAAGAAACAGGAACTTTCGGAAATTCTCCGTCTGGCGAACAAATATAAAGTTGCAGTGACCGTAATTGGAAACGGAAGTAATCTTCTGGTTGGAGATAAAGGGATCCGGGGACTTGTTATTGAAGTTGGAACACAGATGAATGCGGTGGAAGTCCAGGGGAATACTTTATGTGTCCAGGCAGGGGCATTGCTCTCTAAGGCGGCAGCAAAAGCGGCAGCAGCAGGGCTTGGCGGCATGGAATTTGCCGCTGGAATTCCAGGAAGCATGGGTGGAGCAGTGACTATGAATGCGGGTGCCTATGGCGGTGAAATGAAAGATATCATCCGGCAGGTGACAGTGCTCACCCCGGAGTGCGAGCAAAAGGTGCTTTCACGGGAGAAACTGGATCTGTCTTACCGGCACAGCTGTATTCCGGAGAAGCGTTTTCTGGTACTAGAGGCAGAGCTGACACTGACGCCGGCACCGGAGCAGGAGATCCGTGCAAAGATGGCAGAACTCAGGGAAAAACGTGTGGAAAAACAGCCATTGGAATATCCAAGCGCCGGAAGTACGTTTAAGCGTCCGGAGGGGTATTTTGCAGGAAAGCTGATCATGGACGCCGGATTGAGAGGATATGCAGTGGGAGATGCCCAGGTTTCCGAAAAACACTGTGGGTTTGTGATAAACAGAGGAAATGCCACTGCCGCAGAGATTGTGCAGTTAATGAAAGATGTACAGGAACGTGTGAAAAAACAGTTTGGTGTGACACTTGAACCGGAAGTGAAAATGATAGGAGAGTTCTAAATGAGATTTGTAATTGTGACGGGCATGTCAGGAGCCGGAAAAAGTACAGCAATGAAAATGATGGAAGATATGGGATTCTTTTGTATTGATAATCTTCCGATTCCGCTTCTGGATAAACTTGTGGATTTTGCAACCAATTTTGATACACAGATGAAAAATGTTGCCATTGGAATTGATGCGCGAAGCGGTGAAAATCTGGACAAAGTGCAGGATATGCTGGAAATCTTAAAAAGCAAAGATGTCCAGTATGAAGTATTGTTCCTGGATGCAGAAGATGCGGTTCTTGTAAAACGCTATAAAGAAACCCGAAGAAGCCATCCATTGGCCCAGGGCGAGCGTGTCGATAAGGGAATTACGCGGGAACGCCAGAAAATGGAATTTCTGAAAAGAGAAGCGGATTATATTATCGATACCAGTCGTCTGCTCACAAGAGAATTAAAAACAGAACTGGAAAAGATTTTTGTGCAGGATGAAGAATTTAACAGCATGTATGTGACAATTCTTTCCTTTGGATTTAAATACGGAATTCCGGCAGACTCCGATATTGTTATGGATGTCCGGTTTCTGCCAAATCCGTACTACGTAGAAGAACTTCGCCCAAAGACCGGCAATGATGTGGAGATCCAGCAGTATGTCATGAAATACGATGAGGCAAAAATCTTTTTAAATAAGCTGGAAGATATGGTGACATTTCTGATTCCGCATTATATTTCCGAGGGAAAGAACCAGCTGGTAATTTCCATCGGATGTACCGGAGGAAAGCATCGTTCCGTCACACTTGCCAATGAATTGTACAAGCGTCTGAATCAGAAGAAGAACCGGGAATACGGATTGAAAATCGAACATCGTGACATCGGGAAAGACGCGCTGAGAGGAAAATAGAATGTCATTTTCGAGTGAAGTGAAAGAAGAACTGGCAAAACAGTTTGGACGGAGCAGACATTGTCAGATCGCAGAACTGGCAGGAATACTGGAACTGGAAGGCAGGCTCGATGAAGAGGGAAGGCTTGTGGTTTCCAATGAAAACTCTCTGCTGCAGACGAAATATGGTCTGCTGCTGCAGAAAATATTTGGAGAGAAACAGGAGGTTTCGCAGATCATGCAGACCCTGCACTGGGACCAGGAACCGTACCGGTCCCGGAAAATAAATCATCGGAGAGCGGATGGAATGCTGGTGCAGCAGACATGCTGTAAGAGAGCGTTTATCCGTGGAGCATTTATGGCAGCGGGATCCATCAGCGATCCGAATAAATCCTATCATTTTGAAATTGTCTGTCATACATTGGAACAGGCACAGCAGCTGAAAGAGCTGATGGAATTTTTTGAGACGGAACCTAAGATTGTAGAACGCAAAGAGCGCATGGTGGTTTACCTGAAAGAAGGTTCACAGATTGTGGATCTGCTGAATGTCATGGAAGCCTATGTATCTTTGATGAATCTGGAAAATGTAAGAATTTTAAAAGAAATGCGCAATTCCGTTAACCGCAAGGTAAACTGTGAGACTGCAAATATCAACAAAACGGTAAATGCAGCAGTAAAACAAATGGAAGATATCAAACGGATCCGGGATACGATAGGGTTTGATAACATTCCGGAACCGCTGGCGGAGATTGCGCAGGTGCGCCTGGATTATCCGGAAGCAACGTTAAAGGAACTTGGGACCTATCTCGATCCGCCGGTCGGGAAATCCGGAGTTAATCACAGACTGCGAAAACTTGCGGCAATTGCAGAAAATCTAACGTAAGGGGGAAAAGATGAGCCAGAAACTGTTGTTTATTTTTAATCCGCATGCAGGAAAGGGCCAGATTAAAAATCATCTTGTGGACATCGTGGATCTGATGGTAAAAGCAGGATTTGAGGTGACCATCTATACCACACAGGCGCAGGCGGATGCCACTCGGAAAGTGGTGGAAGATGGCGCACGATATGATCGTATTGTCTGCAGCGGCGGAGATGGAACGCTCGATGAGGTAATGACCGGTCTGATGCAGGAGGAACTGAACATTCCGATTGGATATATTCCTGCCGGAAGTACGAATGATTTTGCCAATTCCCTCGGAATTCCAAAAGAAATGATAAAGGCGGCAGAACGTGCAGTTGGAGAAAACAGATTTCCCTGTGACATTGGAGCTTTCAATTCAGATACGTTTGTGTATGTTGCTGCGTTTGGATTGTTTACAGAGGTTTCTTACAAAACATCCCAGCAGCTGAAAAATATTTTCGGACATGTGGCATATATTATGGAGGGCGTGAAACAGCTCCGGGATATTCCGTCGTTTCGTATGCAGGTGGAGTATGATGGAAAGGTATTCCAGGATGAGTTCATCTATGGAATGGTTACCAATTCGGTTTCCGTTGGAGGGTTTAAAGGGATGACAGGAAATGATGTAAAGCTTGACGATGGTCTGTTTGAAGTGACTTTGATCCGCAATCCGAAGAATCCGATTGAGCTGAATGAAATTCTTGCCTGCCTGACCAATATGATTGATGATTCGGATCTGATTTATTCGTTTAAAACAAGTACGGTGCACATTACAGCGAGGGAAGAAGTGACGTGGACACTGGATGGAGAATTCGGTGGGGCACATCGGGAAGTCGTCATCCGAAATTTGAAACAGAGAGTGGAAATATTTTGTTAAAAAATTAACTTTATTTTTTGGGAAAAGTGTACTATAATCTAGGTAACTTATGATTAGGAGGAAATATTAAATGTTAGTATCTGCAACAGAAATGCTGAAAAAAGCAAAAGCAGGCCACTATGCAGTTGGTCACTTCAATATCAATAACCTGGAGTGGACAAAGTCCATTCTTCTTACCGCAGAGGAATTAAAGAGCCCTGTAATCCTTGGTGTATCTGAGGGTGCTGGTAAGTATATGACAGGATTCAAGACCGTAGCAGCTATGGTTAAGGCTATGCACGATTCACTTGGAATTACAGTTCCTGTAGCACTTCATCTCGATCATGGAACATACGAAGGATGCTACAAGTGTATCCAGGCCGGATTTACATCCATCATGTTCGACGGATCTCACTACGATATCAAAGAGAACGTTGAGAAGACAAGTGAGCTCGTTAAAATTGCGCATGCAATGGGTATGTCAATTGAGGCAGAAGTTGGTTCTATCGGCGGAGAAGAAGACGGTGTCGTTGGAATGGGCGAGTGCGCAGATCCGAACGAGTGCAAGGCTATCGCTGATCTTGGCGTAGATATGCTTGCAGCAGGTATCGGTAACATTCATGGAAAATATCCTGCAAACTGGCCAGGACTTAGCTTTGAGACTCTGGCAGCAGTTCAGGAGAAGACAGGTGTTATGCCATTAGTACTT
>DLQV01000263.1:5299-6913 GCA_002474415.1 Lachnospiraceae bacterium UBA7598 | reverse complement strand
TCCAACAACTACGGCCCGTACCAGTTCCCGGAAAAACTCATTCCGCTTATGATCGCAAATGCGCTGGCAGATAAGCCGCTTCCGGTATACGGAGAGGGACTTAATGTGCGCGACTGGCTGTATGTCGAGGATCACTGTAAGGCAATTGATCTGATTCTGCGCAACGGAACCGTCGGAGAGGTCTATAACATCGGCGGACACAATGAGATGAAAAATATCGATATCGTAAAACTCATCTGTGAATATCTCGGCAAGCCGGAGAGCCTGATCGAGCATGTGCAGGATCGTAAAGGACACGATATGCGCTATGCGATTGATCCGACCAAGATCCACAACGAGCTGGGCTGGCTGCCGGAGACGATGTTTAAAGATGGTATCCGCCTGACCATCCAATGGTACCTGGACAATAAGGAATGGTGGGAGAACATCGTAAACGGGGAATACCAGAATTATTACAAAGAAATGTACGGAAAGAAAGGCATATAAATATGAAAGTATTCGTGACAGGCGTTGCCGGACAGCTGGGGCATGATGTGGTAAACGAACTGGCAAAGCGCGGACATCATGCAGTCGGTTCGGACATTGCACCGACACTGGAATCCTGTGCATCGTATGTGCCGCTGGACATCACCGATGGTGCAGCGGTGGAACAGACAATTATGGAAGTGCAGCCGGATGCCATCGTGCACTGTGCCGCATGGACTGCTGTCGATGCAGCGGAAGATGAAGAAAATCAGGCAAAAGTCAGAGCCATCAACATAGATGGAACAAAACATATCGCGGACGCAGCAAAAAAAACAGATGCAAAAATGGTCTATATCAGCACAGACTATGTGTTTGATGGACAGGGTGAGACTCCGTGGGAGCCGGACTGCAAGGCATACGCACCGCTTAATGTATACGGACAGACGAAACTTGGAGGTGAGCTGGCAGTGGCACAGACACTTGAGAAGTATTTCATCGTGCGCATCGCATGGGTGTTTGGATTAAACGGAAAAAATTTTATCAAAACCATGTTGCAGGTGGCAAAAAATCATCCGCAGGTGCGCGTGGTAAACGACCAGATTGGCACACCAACCTATACCTACGATCTGGCAAGACTGCTCGTCGACATGATTGAAACCGAAAAATATGGTTATTATCACGCAACGAACGAGGGCGGGTACATATCCTGGTACGATTTCACAAAAGAAATTTACCGGCAGGCAGAGCTTTCTACCGAAGTGCAGCCCGTGACAACCGCGGAATACGGTCTGTCAAAGGCAGCGCGTCCGTTCAACAGCAGACTGGAAAAAAAGAAACTGAAAGAAAACGGTTTTACACCGCTTCCGACCTGGCAGGACGCACTGGGACGGTATCTGCAGGAATTAAAGCGACAGGGGGAACTTTAAGATGAAGGGAATTATATTGGCAGGCGGCGCAGGAACACGGCTGTATCCGCTGACGATGGTAACGAGTAAACAATTGCTTCCGGTGTATGACAAACCGATGATCTATTATCCGCTGTCCACACTGATGCTGGCAGGCATCCGCGATATTTTGGTTATTTCCACGCCGGAAGATACCCCACGATTTAAGGCACTTTTGGGGGATGGAAACCAGTTCGGGCTTCAT
>DLQV01000263.1:0-5231 GCA_002474415.1 Lachnospiraceae bacterium UBA7598 | reverse complement strand
GGAGAGGAATTTATCGGAGAGGATGCCTGCGCCATGGTGCTCGGTGACAACATTTTCTACGGAAACGGATTCGGAAAAATTCTGCGAAATGCCGCAAAGGATGCACAGGAAGGACAGGCAACCGTCTTTGGCTATTATGTCAACGATCCGGAGCGTTTTGGTGTCGTGGATTTCGATGAGAACGGAAAAGCGGTTTCCATTGAGGAAAAACCGGCACAGCCAAAGAGTAACTATGCCGTGACCGGACTGTATTTTTATCCGGCAGGCGTGAGCAAAATGGCAAAACAGGTGCAGCCATCTGCCCGCGGAGAACTGGAGATTACCACGTTAAACGACATGTATTTGCAGAAGAAAAACTTAAATGTGCAGCTGCTCGGGCGCGGGTTTGCATGGCTTGACACCGGAACGATGGACAGCCTGCTGGATGCGGCGGCATTTGTGCAGATGATCGAGCACCGTCAGGGCGTGACCATTTCCGCACCGGAAGAGATTGCATATATCAACCAGTGGATTGATCGGGAAAAATTACTGGATTCTGCGATACGCTACGGAAAGAGTCCGTATGGGGAGCACTTAAAAGCAGTCGCAGAAGGCAGAGTGAAGTATTAAGCCTGACAAATTCTTATGCAATATGCTCCTTATTTATAGAAGCAGGGAGTACTTCAAAATTGCTTCAGAAACAGAAATGATGTGAAAAAGAGGAAAAAACAGTGGGACAGATAACAGTTGAAAAAAATGTTGGCGGGATCGAGGGATTGTGCGTGATCACACCCGCAGTTCACGGGGATGCCCGCGGATACTTCATGGAGACATACAATGAGCGGGAGATGAAAGAAGCTGGATTTGATATCCGCTTTGTGCAGGATAACCAGTCGATGTCCGTCAAAGGCGTGCTGCGCGGACTGCATTTTCAGATCCACTATCCGCAGTGCAAACTCGTGCGTGCCGTGCGCGGAAGCGTATTTGATGTAGCAGTGGATCTTCGCGAAGGTTCCGCAACCTACGGAAAATGGTATGGGGTGGAACTTTCCGAGGAAAACAAAAAGCAGTTCCTGATTCCGGAAGGTTTTGCGCATGGCTTCCTTGTCCTGTCCGACGAGGCAGAGTTCTGCTATAAAGTCAATGACTTCTGGCACCCGAACGACGAGGGCGGTCTGGCATGGAATGACCCGAAGATCGGCATCCAGTGGCCGGATGTGACGGGTGAGTATCACGGAACGCCGTCGGCAGAAGGGTATTGTATGACGGATGGAACGCCGCTGACACTGTCGGAGAAAGACCAGGAGTGGCCGGGGTTAGAGGTAAAATAGAAAAATGGAACCGGAAGAAAAAGTTCCAGCGCTATTATAAGTACCATCTAAAAACAACATAAGAAAGTAAAAAAAAATAGCTAAAATATTGATGAAATCGCACGAAATGAGTATAATAATAGTACGAAGAAGGGGGGATGGTGATATGTCAATTACTGCAACAGAATTAAAGAATAATCTTGGAAAATATTTGTTGTTGTCAGCTAAAGAAGATGTCTTTATAACCAAAAATGGAAAAATAGTAGCAAAATTGACAAACCCATACCAGGACAGGGTAGAAGTGGCAAAGTCGTTGTTTGGCATTTTACCGGAAAATGCAGATATAGAAATATCAAAAGAAGAAAGGCTTGGTGCAAAATAGGTGAAAATTCTTGCAGATACGAATGTGATTCTTGATGCTTTGACTTCAAGAGAGCCATGGAGACAAAGCGCAGAAGAAATATTCCTAATGGCAGCAAACCACACAATTGAGATGTATATTACAGCAAGTTCGGCAACCGATATCTATTATTTGGTGAGAAAATATCTGCATAATACTGCAAAAGCAAAGAATGTGATGGGCAAACTTTATTCTTTAACTGGAATATTGGAAGTAACTGCGGATGACTGTATGGATGCACTCTCATCTTCCATTAGTGATTATGAAGATGCAGTTGTTGAAAAGGTGGCCTCAAGGAAACATATGGATTATATTGTCACCAGAAATATGAAAGACTATCAGGCGGGAGGCACAAAAATAATTTTGCCGGAAGATTTTGTGAAATTTATGAAATCATTTTAGGTGTTCAAAGCAAATGATGAGTTAAATACCTGTATTAAACAAAAATAGAATATTTAAGTAAGAAGAAGTGATGATGTATGAGAAAAAAAGAATATATCATCACTTTTTCTTATTAAAACAGAATTGGATTGATTACCGATAATGACGGAGATAGTATAAAAATATATTTTTGAGATAAAATTGTAAAAACAAACAAACTTATTAATTCTACATATTATTAATGGAGAGATGGTTAAATAAAATATGAAGAAAAAATATAAAAATTTTATCGGCCTGTTGTACATAATGGGTGCACTGTGTTTTTGCGTGGCCTGTGGAAGAAATGTGCAGACCTCTGTTTATACACAGGAGCGAGTATCTGAGAATGTAATTCAGGATACGGAGCAATCACAAGAAAATACAGAGCAGGAAAGGGAAGCGGTTGTGCAACAGGCAACTGCACGGGAAGAAATACACAGTAGAGATATAAAGGATACGCAAAAAGATAAAAATACAGAAAACACAACAGAAAAACAAAAATATACGGTGGTTATCGATGCAGGACATCAGGCGAATGGAGATTCACGTTTAGAGCCGATTGGTCCCGGTGCAAAGTGCCTGCCACAATCGTTGAGATTGGATATATGACAAACAAGGAAGAAGATTTGAAGATGGCGACCGATGAGTACCAGAACAAGATTGCAGAGGGTATTGCGGATGGTGTTGATGAATACTTGCAGGGAAAATAAAATTACGTTATGATAACAGTAGGAAAAGATTGCGGAGGAAAAATCGAAAAGGAAAAGAGGTGAAAACTAAGCATTCGTGCACGGAAAACAAATTGCGATGTTGCGGAATCGTGATTTCACACAAACAGGAGGAAGCAATTTGAAAAATGCACCAGATAAGCTCCAGTGGCATCCGGCGTTTTGCGCTGCCGCGGGGCTCGAATTCCACGAAGATATTGAACGGCTGGAGTTAAAGCCGGAATACAATCTGAGCAAGGAACCAATCCGCATTGATCTTCTTATTATAAAAGAAGAAAGTGACAGACGAATTAAGAATGAAATCGGTCATATCATGAAAAAATATAATGTGATCGAGTATAAGAGCCCGGAAGATGCACTGACTATTGATGATTTTTATAAGACAGTCGGATATGCATGTCTGTACAAAGGCTATGGAGAACGTGTAGATGCAGTTCCAATCAATGAACTGACAGTATCTATTTTCAGAGCAACCCGACCGGAGAAAATGTTTTTGACATTGCAGAAGTATGGACATAAAATAGAAGAAAAATATCCGGGAATTTATTATGTGACAGAACATTTGCCTTTTTCAGTACAGGTTATTGTGACACAGGAATTAGAGCCGGGAGAGCATCGAAGTTTGCGGATTTTGTCAAACCATGCAAAAAAAGAAGATGTAGAAGAATTCCTGAGGAACGTGGAAGAAATGAATACACCGCGTGATCGGCAGAATGTGGAGGCTGTGTTACAGGTAAGTGTCAGGGCAAATGATGAGTTGTATCGTGAAATAAGGAGGGATGCGAATATGTGTGATGCGTTGAGAGAACTGATGAAGGATGATCTGGAAGATGCCAGAAAGAAGGGGGAAGCTATAGGAAAAGCAGAAGGAGAAGCCAAAGGAAAGGTCATGGGAGAAGCAAAAATTATTCTTAAAATGAACCACAGCGGAATGACCCCGGAAAACATTGCATCCATTACAGGCAAGGATCTGGATGAGATCAATGCAATACTGGAAGGAAAAGTTCCGGTGCTATTATAAGGTTATAACAGTGAACAAAATTCGTCGAAGAAAGTAGTAAAATTGATGTATGTAAAATATTGATTGAAAAAACGGGTGTAAAGCAGTTATAATTAAAGTAGTAAAATAATGACTTGCATAAAATGATAAGGAAAGGCGGTGCATTATATGACTATGTTACAGGAGCAGGCTGTTCAGATGATTCAGGATATGTCCGATGATAATGTAGGCTTTCTGATCGAAGTGATTCAGCGATTAATACCAAAGAAAACATATACCAGTATTATTTATCCGTCTCAGAAATCAGATGAAAAAATGCAGGCTTTTAAAGAACTGGTAGCTACCAGAAATGAAGCAAAAAAATATTTGCCGGAGGACTTTGATCCGGATGCAGAACTGGAAGCAGCAAGAAAGGAAAAATATGGTAGTATTGATTGATACGAATGTAATTATTGATTTTCTTGTTGCAAGAGAACCGTTTTATGAGTCTGCACTGCATGTGATGGAGAAATGTGCTTCTGGAGAAGCAGAGGGATATATGGCATTTCACTCTTTGCCTAATCTGTGGTATATTCTCAGAAAAGTCCCAGCAGAGGCAAGAAGATCATGGTTAGAAAAGGTCTGCAAGATTCTAAAAGTAGCATCTGCATCTCAGGAGGCAGTCATGAAAGCCCTTAAAATGGATAATTTCAAAGATTTTGAAGACTGTCTGCAGGACAGATGTGCTGAGGAAGTTTCGGCAAATTATATAATTACTCGAAATACAGCAGATTTTGAGGCTTCTGTGGTGTCAGCTATAGAGCCTGACGAATGGTTAAAGAAATTAAAATGAAAGAAAAATCCCTCGGAACATTCTGAGGGATTTTATAAATGTAAGACGTTTAATGGCATCATTACCATGATTTTTTCTTTATAACTAACAGAACTACGATTGCCCATTTTCTCAATTCCGGGAAATGGGATGACTCATTGCTTACAGATATTTTAAAATGCTCTGTCATTGAGACTGTTATTCAGAAGCATCACGCACCGGAAAGCCTGTTTTCTGCATTGTGGACGATACGATCTCTTCAAAGCCAAAGCCTTCGTTATGGGCTCTGCATCCAATTGAATTGGAGGCTTTATCCGTTCAGGATCAGGAAGAAACTCAGCGAATTTGTTGCTTTTGTTCGTAACACATTTAGATTTTAACCTTGTGATAGTTAAAAGAAAAAATTATTATGTGTATCGGTATGTGAGAATCTGGATGAAATCAATGCAATACTGGAAGGAAAAGCTCCAGTGGTATTATAAGTATATCATCGAAAAATTACTTGATGGGAAAATACAGATAGGTTATGATAACAGTAGGAAAAGATTGCGGAGGAAAAATAGAAAAGGAAAAGAGGTGAAAA
>DLQV01000084.1:9101-9879 GCA_002474415.1 Lachnospiraceae bacterium UBA7598 | reverse complement strand
AAGCAGCCGGAGCGATCTCTCATGTCTGGCTGGATCAGCGAAGAATCCGGGTGCAGGTAATCGGTGACGAGGAAGCATGTGGTATTTGTGGTTCTGGTCTGATCGATGCACTTGCGGTAATTTTAGAGATGGGACTTCTCGACCACACAGGATTGTTAAAGCAAAAGCAGTCGGTTTCAGTTGCCTATCGGAAATATCTGGGAGAATATGCAGGGCAGCCATGTGTCTGGCTGGCACATAAAGTTTGTGTGACGCAGGAAGATATCCGTGGATTGCAACTCGCAAAGGCAGCATTTGCAGCTGGAATGCGGATTTTGCTGCAGGACAGTCATACTTCTTATGAACAGCTGGATCATGTCATTCTTGCAGGTGGTTTTGGCAGCTATCTGAAAAAAGAATCGGCAGCGGCGATTGGGCTGATTCCGAAGGAATTGCTTCCAATCACAGATTCGGTTGGAAACGCAGCCGGAGAGGGCGCGGTATCAGCAGCTATTTCAAAAAAAGCAAGAGAGCAGCTTTCAACAATTCAGGAAAGCATGAGGTATATAGAATTGTCTACGCATCCGGATTTTTCACAGGAATATATGAACCAGATGGATTTTGATGGAAGTGAGCGATAGAAAGGGAAAAAATGATTGAACTGATAGAGGTGTTAAAAGCCGTTTTATTTGGAATTGTGGAAGGCGTGACCGAATGGCTTCCCATCAGCAGTACCGGGCATCTGATTCTGCTGAATGAAGTGGTGAAACTGAAAGTAAGTGATGAATTTTACAGTATG
>DLQV01000084.1:0-9042 GCA_002474415.1 Lachnospiraceae bacterium UBA7598 | reverse complement strand
AGTTGTTGTTCTGTTCTGGAGCCAGATCTGGCCGTTTGGCAGAAAAAATAACGTGGCACCTTTGACGAAACGCGGACCGGGAGTATGGATCAAAACGGATATTTTTAAATTGTGGTTTCATATTCTGGTTTCCACCGTTCCGGCAGCGGTGATCGGTGTTCTTGCGGACGACTGGGTGGAAGAACATTTTTACAATTATAAAATGGTGTCCGTCATGTTGATTCTGTTTGGTATTGCGTTTATTCTGATCGAGAATTCCCATAAAGGGAAAAATTCCAGAATCAACACGCTTGCGGATATCGGTTATGATACGGCACTTTTTATCGGTCTGTTTCAGTTGATCGCTGCGATTTTTCCGGGAACATCCCGGTCCGGTGCAACGATTGTCGGAGCACTTTTGATCGGAGTGTCCAGAACTGTTGCGGCAGAGTATACGTTTTTCCTTGCCATTCCGGTTATGTTTGGTGCCAGCGTCTTAAAGATTGCAAAGTTTGGACTGGATTTTTCGACATCCGAGGTCGTTATCCTGTTTGTGGGATGTGTCATTGCATTTGCGGTTTCCCTGATTGTTATCCGTTTTCTGATGGGATATATTAAAAAACATGATTTCAAGGTGTTTGGATATTACCGGATCATTCTTGGTGTTTTTGTGCTGGCGTGTGGATTTTTAGGGGCATTACATGCTTAAATTATATATTCAGCCGGTTCATATTCTGTGTTCCGAAGAAGAGGCACTATCACTGTCTCTTCTTGTGGAAAGCCGCAGGGAGAAAGTAAGAATGATAAAAGGAGAAGAAAACCGCAGCAGATCCATTGCGGCGGGCCTTCTGCTCCGGCATATGCTGTTGGAAGAACAGATTCCGTACGCAGAAGAATCTTTCCGACTGGGGGAACATGGAAAGCCGCGTCTGAAAAAAGATGGGGTTTTCTTTAATTTAAGCCATGCGGGAGCATATGTGGCGGGAGCACTGTCGGATGTCCCGGTAGGTGTGGATGTGGAACAGCAGAACCGTTTTTTGCAGGAAACCCGCAACCGGAAGCTTGCAAAGCGGATATTAACAGAAGCGGAATGGAACCGGTGGAAAGAAACCGGGGATGATCTGCAGGAACTGCTCCGGTTCTGGACAAGAAAAGAGAGTTATGTGAAAATGACCGGGGAAGGAATGTCAAAGGCGTTTGGTACCGTGGATACGATACATGGGAAATACTATAAAGAAGTTCCATTGGGAACGCCAAAAGACAGATATCTGATCAGTGTCTGTACACGAGAAGATAGGACTTGCGATTTTGTATGTAAAATGTTAGATTAATATCTGGAGGCAGAATATGCATGATGAATTAACAAAAAAGGATATTGAAAAAATGGAGGCAGAGATCGAGCACCGGAAGCTGGTGGTTCGAAAGGAGGCCCTCGAAGATGTAAAAGAAGCACGTGCTCAGGGAGATCTGAGTGAGAATTTTGAATATAAGGCAGCCAAAAAGTTCAAAAATGAAAATGAAAGCCGCATCCGTTATCTGGAAAAAATGATCAAGACAGCAGTGATTGTTTCCGAAGACTCTCCGGAAGATGAAGTTGGAATGAACAATACCATCGATATTTATTTTGAAGAGGACGATGTGACGGAAACGTATAAACTGGTGACAACGGTCAGAAGTAATTCACTGAAAAATCTGATCAGCCGGGAATCACCGCTTGGCGCAGCCATTTTCGGGCATAAAGTCGGAGATCGCTGTGAAGTTCATGTAAATGATAATTATTCCTATTTTGTACAGATTAAGCGTATTGTCAATACTGTGGACGACGGCACAGATGAGCTTCGAAAATTTTAACAACAGGAGAAAAAAATGAAAGTATCTGAAATTTTAAAGAAGAATGAGGTGACAATCTCATGTGAGATTTTCCCGCCAAAACAGGGAGCACAGCTGCAGAATTACAAGGCAATCGCAGCAGAAATCGCAAAGTTGAAACCGGCATATATCAGCTGTACATATGGAGCAACCGGCGGAACAAGTGATTATACCGTAGAGATCGCAGATGCGATCAACTCCTACGGAGTACCGGCAATTGCACATCTGACCTGTGTCTCTTCCACAAGAGAAAAAGTACATACCGTAATCAGTGAGCTGAAAGAGCGTGGAATCGAAAACATCCTTGCACTTCGCGGGGACATTCCGACAAACACAGATTTTCCGCTTCCGGATCAGTATCACCATGCGATTGAACTGATCCGCGAGATCAAAGAGTCAGGAGACTTCTGTATCGGTGGTGCATGTTATCCGGAGGGACATCCGGAGGCTGCCAATATGAATGAAGATCTGGATCATCTGAAAGAAAAAGTGGATGCAGGCTGTGAATATCTGACCACACAGATGTTTTTTGACAATAACATTTACTATCGTTTTCTGTATAAGGCACTTGCAAAAGGAATTGATGTTCCGGTGACCGCCGGAATCATGCCGGTTACCAATGCAGCACAGGTGAAGAGAACGATTTCCCTGACCGGAAATCTGGTTCCTGCCAAATTTTTAAGTATTGTGGATCGTTTTGGGGACAACCCTGCAGCCATGAAGCAGGCAGGAATTGCCTATGCAACCGAGCAGATAATTGATCTGATTGCCAACGGAGTCAATCACATTCATATTTATTCTATGAATAAACCGGATGTCGCAGCGGCGATTATGAACAATCTGTCACAGATTTATGTGAGAGAGTAGGCGTAAAAAATGAAGAAAAAAGAAGAACAGCTGATCCATAAAGTGACCGATATGATACAAAAAACACGGGAAGGAAAACTGCACTGGGATATTCAGTGCCAGACTACCGAGTACAACGATCCGGCGAAGAAACCTGTGGAAACCGAAGATGGTGAGAATTGGGTGATTGATGAGTGTTTTGTTTCCTATCACTGTATGTATCAGGAAAAAGAATTTCTGCTGATTTCCTATGAGCAGATTTATACCTGTGGGGAGAAAAAGAAGTCCTGCAATTTAATTTTCCTGCCACCGCTTGGCGTTCGTTTCTTTGATGTGGATGTTCTGGCTCCATATGCAGTGGAGGCGGATCAGATGCTGATCTACGAAGTACATATGCTGTGGCTGACAGTGCTTGAGCAGTATAAAAAAGATCCACAGAGTATTGAACTGGATGTGACAGGACGCGAGCTGGTACTGCAGCAATAAAAAAATCGAAAATTTACTGGAATTTTTATAATCAACAAGGCTGTTATTCTATATATTTATTATAGAGTAACAGCCTTTAAAAATATAAGTGAATTTTTTATTTTATATATTTCTTGATTTTTACAATGCGTTCCCATTTTTCGGGAAATCCCATGGTTTTAAGTATTTTTTGATGTATAGGATGCTTTTTAAAGCATATTTTTAAATCGTGGAAAAGGAGCCGAAAATCTTTATCTGATAATAACAATTTTAGGATGATAACCTGCGCATAAAGATCATTTTTGCCATAGCTGTAACGTCCTTTTTCTTTTGGAATCAGCAACCGTTCAAAAATGTCTCTATCTAACAAGGCATCTTTGGTTCGAAAATCAAATAAACGATCGTTGTGGGCGCAAACATTTCTGAACTTTGTCATAACTGCCAACATTTTTCCGAGTTCATTTACTTTTAATGGTCCAAAATCCTGACAGACTCTAATTTGTATACGTCCCTTTTGACAAATATATATTTTCGATACTTGCCCAATTGTTAAAACATTCATTAGAACCCATAAAGGAACATATCCATATGTAGTCATATAATGGCGAATATAAACATAATCACTATCATTTCGTAATTGTCCGGACATAATTTTCATCATTTTATTTATGACGTTTTTCTTTTTGCCTATATAATCATAATTTTTTTATTTAGGTAATCAAATTGTAAATCACCATATTCTTTGCAAAAATGATACGATAGGGATGATTTTATGTTTTGTTCGACCATCAGTATGTATTTTAGAAAAATATCTCTTAAGCAATTATCGAAAACATATAGATTGTATATATCTTCAAATGTTGTCCCATTTTGGAACTGGTCATTATTTGATTGTTTAAATATTTCTTTATATCCGTTAATAAGTGAAAAATACCCAATTTTAAGCAATATTTTTTTTGCGTATGCTTTATCCGCAATTACCAAATTCTTCTTTTCTTCTAAAAATGCGATTTGTTCTTCATAAGTAAGAAATTGCTTTTTTTTCCAAGGTATTCCCCCTTTTGTAAAAATAACGAAAGGCCCCCGTAGGAGCCTTTCAGACTATGGGCTTCTCAAGTTTCCATAGTGCGATCACTTAGTGTATAATAGCCTTTCCAAGTGTGGTTGTCAAGGTTGTTATACATATTTTAGTTTATGATAATTTAAAATAGGTCATACATACTTTGGAATGTTTTATCTAAAAAATTTACTTACCTAAAACAGAATATATAATGTGTATAATAAGTTAAAAAATCTCTGGAATTTTTATACAAAATTTCCAGAGGTTTTTTGGTGGTTCTTCCAATTTATTTCGTAAACGTTTTTAAGTATAATGAAATACGAAAAAAACCGAAAATTCATTCAGAGTATGATGAGAGGGTACTGCATAAAAAATTCGGAAGAAGGTAAAGAAGGGGGAACCAAGATTTGAAAAACGAATGGATAAGAAAGAGAACTGCGAAGGCAACCGTGTGCTGGGTGCTTTCCCTGGGAATGGTGGCTACGACACCACAGTTGTCGATGATTCAGGCATATGCAGCGGAAACAGAGCAGGGAACAGAAACCACTACATCAGTCCGTGAAGATGCAATGAATTTGACACTGCATATTGACAATGCATCGGCTAAGTATGAAAAGCCTGCATTACAGTATTGGGGAGATGATGCCACGATTGTTAGTGGTGCAACAGATACAAATCAACCAATCACTGGATGGAACGGTAATGTTGGACAAATTCTTACAAAGGATGGAGATACTGAATTTTATAGTGTTACATTAAATGGTAATTTCACAGGCTTTCAGTTTTTAGATTATGCGGACCCGAGTAAAAATACCGCTGGTCAGGGATTTGAGAGTTCAATGGTAGAATTTAAAGGCACTACACCGACTGATTTGTATTATATCTGTAAAGATGGTACATGGGGATGGTATACGGATGCAGAGGGAAAAAATTCACTTAAAGTTGCCCCTAAGACATATGTGACCATGCATATAAAACCGGAAACAGAGTGGAAAACACCAGTAATGCAGCATTGGAGTGATAAGCTGGAAATCTCTGATTCAACGAAGGAGACCGAAATTGAGGGTTGGAAAGTTTCCGGTAATTGCTTAACTCCGGAAAATAATGGATTTTATAAAATTACTGTTAAAGGAACATTTGGAGGTTTTCAGTTTGCTGATGCTGCAAATGGAGATGCTACAAAAACAGGAGATACTACATATGATGCACTTTTAAGTACATTTACAAAAGATACACCGTCTTATGTGTATTATATTCAAAAAGATGGAACATGGAACTGGTATCTTGACGAAGAAGGAAAGACACTTCTTTCTTCTCTTAAAAAAGTAGAAGATAAGGCGATAAGTAATGCAAACGGAACCATTACGTTTACCGCAGTAGCAGAAAATGCAAACAAAGTAGAAGTAAAGTATGGAAACAGGGCAGATGTAGAAAAAAATGGAGAGAGTGCGTTAACAACAATTGCTTTAACACCGGATGCAAGCGTAAAAAATGCATATACATCAAATGACCTTTTTATCGGCGATGAAGCACTTGATCTTGTTTATGTTATTGTTGTAGATGGCACAAATAAAGAAATTAGCGATGGTGTAACCATAGGCGATACAACATATCTTTCTTATCAGAGAGATCAATATACCGGAAGAACTGTTTGTGTTCCGGGAACATTCCCGGGAAAGAGCTGGGATGCAGCATCCAATCAAATGAACTATATAGGAAAAGGGCTGTATTCTTACACATTTAAAGATGTTCCGGCTGCTAATTATGAGTACAAGATTTCTATGGGAGCATGGGATGAAAATTATGGTGAAAATGGAGCAGCAAGTGGTGCGAACATTGCAGTCACAGTACCGGAAAAACAGGATGTAACGATCTATTATTCCGATTTGAGCCATAATTCCAGATGTAGTGTAAATTATCAGTATGGGGCAAATGTTGGATTAGAGGGAACCGGCATTCCGGAGGGAACAAAGTTCTCTGATGATCGACTGACCGGTGTTTACAGTGCAACGATCAAAAATATGCAAAAAGGAACTTATACAGATACTACCATTGTTCCTGAATCGGGGGATAAGATTAAACTTGGAACGTATGAAGTAGAGAAAACAAAAGATGTAACCTTTTATTATGATCCGGAATCTGGTGTTTATTATTCAAATGCATCAGATGTAACTATCAATAGTTCCGCAATCAAATATGATTCCAAAGATACGGCATATAAAAGTGTTTTTGGAGCGGTTGCTACAGGAGAAGAAGTAACATATTCGATCGATACGGGAGAAGATGTCACAGGTGTAAGCCTTGTTGTCAAGGGTAATGCAAAGAAAAATTGTACCATGAAGAAAGTTGATGGTGCGCCAAATGGTCAGCAGAGATGGGCGGTAACTACAAGTTTTGATAAATTGGGTGAGTATCATTATTTCTTCGCTGTATATAGTGGCGCAGCTGCTATTATGTACGGTGATGATGATGGTAATTATGGAACAGGAACAACTTCTGATCTTGTATCGATGCTGCCATACGATCAGATTGTATATCAGTCCGGATATAAGACACCTGATTGGATGAAGAATGCGGTAATTTACCAGATTTTCCCGGATCGCTTCTACAATGGGGATACTTCCAATGATGAAGCAAATACAAGCGCAAGAGGTCCGGTAAACTACGAAAAGATGAATGACTGGTATATTTTACCGGAGAACCCGGAGCAGGAGACGACCAATCCGGGCAGCTATCCATCCAATGCATATAAAGGAGATGGAAACTGGAGTAATGAAATTTACGGAGGCGATTTAAAGGGTATTACAAAACGGATCGATTACTTAAAAGCTCTTGGTGTATCCGTGATTTACCTGAATCCGGTATTTGAATCTATTTCCAGCCACAGATATGACACCAGTGATTACAAGAATATTGATCCGATTCTTGGAACACTTGGCGATTTTGAAGAACTGGTAAATGTGGCAGAAAAGAATGGTATGCACATTGTATTGGATGGTGTGTTTAACCACGTATCCGATGATTCCGTATATTTTGATCGTTATTATGAATATCTGGAAAAAGGAACAGACACGATTGGTGCATATCCATATTGGGCTTATGTATATGATACGATGAGTGACAAGAATGTTTCGAAAGAAGAAGCAGAAAAACAGGCAAAAGAGTATTTTACAAAGAACTATGGAATTACCAATTATGATTATACCCAGTGGTTCGATATTTTTGACACAACCTTAAAAGATGATAATCAGAAAGAGGTATGTGATACGGTTGGACTTCGTGCAGGTAAGCCGGTATATGGTTATGATGGATGGTGGGGTTATGATTCTATGCCGATCATCAAGGCAACGAATGGTTCGGAATACCAGACAGGAACCTGGGCACAGGAAGTGATTGGAAAGAACGAGACAAGTACAAAGGCAGACGATAGTGTGGCACAGTATTGGTTATCAAAAGGCATGGATGGCTGGAGACTGGATGTTGCCAATGAAGTATCGGATGAAACCTGGCAGCATTTCCGCAAATCGGTAAAGGCACTTGACAGTGACAATGTAATTATTGGAGAAATCTGGACGGATGCGGTTAAATATCTGATGGGTGATATGTATGATTCGGTTATGAACTACATGTTCCGTGGGGCTGCAATTGCCTATGCAAAAGGTGGTACTTCTGAGGATGCAATGAATACGCTAGAGCGTTTACGTGAGCGTTATCCAAAGGAAGCATTCTATGCAATGATGAACCTTGTGGATTCCCATGATACGACACGTCTGTTATCTTACCTGGATGGTATTGATGATGACAGAAATCAAAAGGAAGTAGATAAGGCATTTCCATCGTATGAGACAACTTCGGATGAAGCAAAGCAGAAACAGTATCTGGTTGCATTGATGCAGTTTACTTATGCCGGTGCTCCAACAATTTATTATGGAGATGAACTTGGCATGGTAGGTGCGGATGATCCGGACGATCGTCGTGCAATGATCTGGGGCGAAGGAAACGAATCTCTTGTGAAGTGGTATGCAAAACTTGCTGCAATTCGTAACAATTATGCTGCACTTCGTACAGGTTCCGTGGAACCGGTGAATGGAACTTCCAAGGAAGTATTATCTTATGTAAGACGTGATAACAGCGATACAATGCTGGTTGCCATGAATAACAGTGCAACTGCAAAAGAGGAATCTTTTGATCTGAAAGATTTGAAACTGGATGCGGCAACACTGTCAGATGTAATTACCGGGACAAATTATACAGTTGCGGACGGAAAAGTAACCATTAGCATTCCGGCGTACAATGGTGTAATTTTGACTGCATCCGATAAGGCAAAGAATGTCACAATCAATGAAAATGCATTGAAACCAGGTTTTGATCCGGCATACAAGATTACGGACAATAAAACGACAAAAGACAATGGAAATACTTCTGGTAGAACTTCTTCCGGCGGAAGCTCATCCAGCAGTGGAAGCACAACAACCGAAACCAAGCCTTCGGAGGATATTAAGAAAGACACAACGACGGAGATTACCGTTCCATCAGAGAAACTTCCGGAAGGAACGAAAGCAAGTGTTACTGTGACCAAAGATGCCAGCGGAAAAGTAACAGCAGAAGCAGTCGTTAAAGCAACCGGAAAAACAGGAAAAACCGGTGTAACAGCAACAGTAACTGCCGATGTGATCAAAGCAGTGACAGAAGCTGCCGGAACCAAAGATGTGACCATCACACAGGAAGTTAAGAAAGCGGATGGAACCACTGCCTATACCGTACAGGTAAATGCAGCTGTCGTCAAAGCCGGTGCAAAACTTGCGGTAATGAAGAAAGATGAA
>DLQV01000258.1 GCA_002474415.1 Lachnospiraceae bacterium UBA7598 | reverse complement strand
ATAGAAAATATCCACATAGTCCAGACCGAGCCGTTTTAAGCTCTGATCAAGGCTTGCGATCAGATACTTGCGGCTGCCCCAGTTTCCATAAGGCCCCGGCCACATATCGTAACCGGCCTTTGTGCTGATGATCAGCTCGTCACGGTAGGAAGAAAGTTCTTCCCGCAGGATTTTTCCAAGATTTTCTTCTGCGCTGCCCGGCTGCGGTCCGTAATTGTTGGCCAGATCAAAATGGGTGATACCATGGTCGAATGCGGTATAGCACATCTGCTTCATATTTTCATACACGCCGGTATCTCCAAAATTGTGCCAGAAGCCCAAAGATACTTCCGGCAGCATCAGTCCGCTGGCGCCGCAGCGGTTGTACTTCATGGTTTCATAACGTGATTCGTTTGCCTGATACATAAGAAATCCTCCTTCATTTTTAAAAATTTATCGAAAATAATCCACCTTTTTTGTAAACATTGTATAAAATACAAACGAAATTATACAATCTGTTGTGGAAAATTTCAAGTCCTTTTGACGAAATTTTACCAGGTATGTAATTTATTTTTTTACAGATACTAGGAGAGAAGATTGCGGAGTTTTCAGGTTCTGTAATCGTCACAATTATATCAGGAAAGAAAGAGGTATAAACCATGGTTTTAACAGAAAAAGAGATGGCAACAATTGAGGATCTGCACACACAGGAACTGTCCTGCGTGGAGAAGTACAAACGTTATGGACAGGAAGCAAAGGACCCGGTACTTCGGGATTTATTCGCAGATCTCGAAAAGAAAGAGCAAAAGCATGTGGAGTCTTTGGAACAGGTAATGAAAGGCAGTGTCCCATCCTGCAACGTCAATGACAGGGAAGGAAAAATGTATGAACCAAAAGCAACCTATGATTCCATGACCAATCCGGAAGACAAGAAAAACGACAATTTCCTTGCCACCGACAGTATTGGTTCTGAGAAAATGGTGTCCGGGACTTATAATACCGATGTTTTTGCGTTTGGAGATTCCGATGTGCGTAAACTTCTGGCGGATATCCAGGTAGAAGAACAGAATCATGCGGAGATGCTCTATAAATATAAAACCGTAAACGGCATGGCATAGCCGGCATATGGAGTGGATGTCTCAAAGCATCCACTCTTTTTCTTTTTACAAAAGACTTACAGAAAACGGATAGTACATCTTACATAACCTGTTTATCATAAATCCTGTAATAAATCTTACAGATTTCACAAGGAGAACAAAATTATGAAAAAAAATGTCATGAAGATTACAGCCGGAGTCCTCTCTTCCGCCGTATTGGTTGGTACGTTCGCGACCGGAGTTCCGACAAAGATTGCAGCAGCAACGGAACATTGGAACGATGCTTCCCAGGAGTCTACAGACTGGAGCAACTGGAAAAAGAACTGGGCGGCTTACAGCAGCCAGTATGAACATGTATCTCTGACCCCGGGTGCAGATGAGACAAAATTAAATTATGCATGGTACAGCAAAACGGCTGAGACTCCAAAGGTGAGAATCTCTACCAGACAGAATATGGATGGAGCGACAGAGTTCACCGGAGCGCAGACCGAAGCTGTGACCATAGATACCACAAAATATTTTTCGAATAAAGTAACCGTAAGCGGTCTCAAAGAAAATACCAGCTATTATTATCAGGTATTTCAGGATGGAAAATGGCAGGATACACAGAATTATACCACACAGTCGTTTGATGAATTTTCCTTCCTGTATGTCGGAGATCCGCAGATCGGTGCTTCGAAAGGTCAGACCAGCAGTGAGAGTGAAAAGATGGAAAATGCAGGAAATGTTGTAACTTCCGCACCAGAAAAGAATCTTGCTGCGAGAAATGACAGTTATAACTGGAATCATGTATTGAATGAAGCGCTTGAAGATCATTCGGATGTAAGTTTTCTTGTATCTGCAGGAGATCAGGTAAATTACGGAAGCAACGAGCGCGAGTATGCAGGATATCTTGGAGCCAAAGCGCTGACTTCCCTTCCGGTAGCAACGACCATTGGTAACCATGACAGTGTTTCCGGCCAGTACAGCCTGCATTTTAATAATCCGAATGCTTTTTCCGATACCGATACCAATTATGTACAGGGAAAGACAAAGGCAGGAACCGATTACTATTATCGCTATGGAAATGTCCTGTTCATCGTTCTTGATACAAACAACTATAACTGTGCAACTCATGAGAATGTCATGAAAAAAGCAATCAATGAGAATAAGGATGCCAAATGGCGTATTGTGGTATTCCATCAGGATATTTACGGCAGTGGTTACGATCATTCCGATTCCGATGGTATGGTGCTTCGTACACAGCTTACTCCACTGATGGATAAGTATAAGATTGATGTGGTTATGCAGGGACATGATCATACATATTCGAGAACATTCCAGCTTGAGGGAGATGGAAAGGATCATACTTCTTACAGTACTTATGGATATAAATCTGTAGAGGAAGCCGAAAAAGACAGTGCTTATCAGGCACAGAACAACTGCTATGAAATCGTAAACAAGACCGTTGGTGGAACGGTTACCAATCCGAAGGGAACCGTATACTTAGAGGCAAACTCTGCAACAGGTTCAAAATTCTATAACCTGATTGCTTCCAAGCAGGATTTCATTTCTGAGAGAAGCCAGACCTGGACACCAACCTATTCTGTGGTAAACGTAACAGACAAGAAGTTTTCTGTAACAACTTATGATGCGACAACCAGAAAACAGTTACAGGGATCAACTACATATACGATCGTAAAAGATGCGGTAAAGCAGACCATTCAGGCGAAGAGCTCTTACAAAAAACCGTAGGAGACAAAGCCTTTTCCTTAAATGCAAAAGCGAAAACAGCGCTTACCTATACATCTTCCGATAAGAAGGTTGCAACTGTTGATAAGAACGGAAAAGTTACCGTAAAAAAGGCCGGAAAGGTTACGATTACGGTGAAAGCAGCAGGCAGCAGTCAGTATCAGGCGGCAAGTAAAACAATTACGATTACTGTTACAAAGAAAGCAGTAAAGAAAGCAGCTAAATAAATGAAGAAAAACTGGAAAAAAGTTTTAGTGGGAACCCTTTGTCTGGTGGGGTTCCTGCTCTTATTAGTCAAAGTAAATCAATTTGAAAAAGTACCTCTGATTTCTACGGAAGGGCAAAGTTATGAAAAAGCAATTGTGACAAAGATTACAAAAGATAATCTGGCGGAAGATGGGGAACGCTATGGCACACAGGAAGTGCGTGTACAGGTAAAAACAGGAGCACATGCAGGGGAAGAATTTGATGCCGTCAATCCAAGTGGTTCTTTGTTTGGCATGGAGAACTGTAAGACAGGTTCGCGGGTGATTGTAATTGTGAGCACGACAGAGGATAATACCGTGGTGACAGTGTACAGTAAGGACCGGACTGCCGCAATTTATCTGTTTGGCCTGTTTTTCTGCCTGATCGTCTGTGTCATTGGTGGAAAGAAAGGTATCAAGGCGATTGCCAGTCTGGCATTTACCGGAATCTGTATCATTTATCTGATGTTTCCGCTTATGTATCGGGGAATATCACCGATTGCGATTACCATTGTGGTGGCAATTTTATCGACATTGCTGACGTTGTGGCTGTTGGGTGGCATGACAAATAAAACAGTTTCGGCAGTTATTGGAACGATCTGCGGGGTTGTGGTTGCAGCCGTGGCAGCAATTTTGTTTGGAAAAGCAGCTGGCATTACCGGATATAATGTGTCCGATATTGAAACCTTAAATTATGTGGCACAGAATACGCATGTGCGTATCGGGCAGCTCCTGTTTGCCGGAATCATTATCGCAGCACTTGGAGCAACGATGGATGTCGGCATGTCGATTGCTTCCACCATTCAGGAATTGCACGACCGTAGTCCGAAACTGGGAACCAGAGAACTGTTTGTTTCAGGAATCCGCGTGGGTCGTGATATGATGGGAACCATGGCCAATACACTGATTTTTGCCTATGTCGGAGGAGCTTTGTCTACACTTGTTGTCAATTATGCGTACAATCTGAGTTATAATCAGCTGATCAATTCTTATGTAATCGGCGTAGAGATCATGCAGGGACTTTCCGGAACTCTTGGGGTGGTATTGACCGTACCAATTACTGCAGCCGTTTCTGCTGTTCTGATCGGGAAAAAGAAATCACAGCCATGCTGGGAGCCATTGATGGAAGAACGGTATGAAGAAGAGGAAGAATGAAAAATTCTTCCTTTTTTCTATTGACAAATTCTTTCTCTGGTCTATAATAGAATCAAACATATGAACAAATGCTCATATGAAACAATGATAAAATGAATGATGAAATAGTATGGAGGAAGATGGCTATGAAGAAGACTTACAAAATTGATGTGGATTGTGCAAACTGTGCAAACAAAATGGAGGAAGCTGCAAAAGCTACTACAGGTGTAAAGGATGCAACCGTAAACTTTATGACCCTGAAGATGAATGTTGAATTTGAAGATGGGGCAGATGCAAAAGCTGTTATGCAGGATGTATTAAAGAACTGCAAGAAAGTGGAAGATGATTGTGAGATCTTTCTTTAAGGAGCGGTCACTATGAATAAAAAGCAGAAAAAAGTATTAAAACGAATTATTGTGGCGGCAGTACTTCTGGTTGCCATCGGAATTGCAGGAAGCATTATTTCCATACCAAAGTGGCTGGAATTTCTGTTTTATGTAGTTCCATATCTTGTAATTGGTTATGATATTCTGCGGAAAGCCTGGAAGGGAATCTGCAATAAGCAGGTGTTTGATGAAAATTTTTTGATGGCAGTGGCAACCGTCGGAGCGATCGCCCTCGGCGATTACAAAGAAGGCGTTGCCGTTATGTTATTTTATCAGATCGGGGAGCTGTTTCAGAGTTATGCTGTCGGCAAGAGCCGTCGCAATATCAGTGATCTGATGGATATCCGGCCGGATTATGCAAACATTGAAAAAGACGGCCAGATTGAAAAAGTAGATCCGGATGAGGTGGAGATCGGCACGGTGATTATTGTACAGCCAGGCGAAAAAGTTCCGATTGACGGTGTGGTTGTAGAAGGACATTCTTCCCTGAATACCAGTGCGCTGACGGGAGAGAGTGTTCCGCGGGAAGTCGCCGTGGGAGAGGAAATCATCAGTGGATGCATCAATATTTCCGGACTGTTAAAGATCCGCACAACAAAAGAATTCGGAGAATCTACGGTTTCCAAGATCCTTGATCTGGTGGAGAATGCAAGTTCTAAGAAATCACGTTCCGAGAATTTTATTTCTAGATTTGCACATTATTATACACCGGCAGTCTGCTACGGCGCGCTGGCACTGGCAATTCTGCCACCGCTTGTCCGTATGCTGTTTATGGGACTTCCAGCAGACTGGGGCATCTGGATTTATCGTGCACTGACATTTCTGGTTATCAGCTGCCCTTGTGCGCTGGTTATCAGTATTCCACTCAGCTTTTTTGCAGGCATCGGAGGCGCCAGTGCAGAGGGCATTCTGGTAAAAGGTTCCAACTATCTGGAGGCACTTGCAGGAACGCGCACGGTTGTCTTTGATAAGACAGGAACGATTACGCAGGGCGTGTTTGAAGTCTGTGGAATTCACGGAACAAGCTGTGCATCCGGCAGTTGCCCGGTTGAGTCCGGACATCCGGTATATACAAAGGAAGAGGAACAGCTGTTGGAGTATGCAGCACTGGCAGAGTGTCACAGTACACATCCGATCAGTATCAGTCTGCAGAAAGCGTATGGAAAGAAACTTGATGTGGATCGTGTGACTGATGTACAGGAAATCGGTGGACATGGTGTTATTGCAACGGTAGAAGGACACAAAGTAGCGGCAGGAAATGATAAGCTCATGAAAAAAGAAGGAATTGCTTATCGCAACTGCAGCTGTACGGGCACAATCGTACATCTGGCAATCGATGGGGTCTATGCCGGTCACATACTGATTTCCGATATGCTCAAGCCAAATGCGGCAGCAGCCATGCAGGCTCTGAAAAATTCCGGCGTGCACCGGCTGGTAATGCTGACGGGTGATGATGACCGTGTGGCACAGCAGGTAGCCAGGGAAGTTGGAATTACAGAGGTACATTCCCAGCTGCTTCCGGCAGATAAGGTTTCAGAAGTAGAAAAGTTGTTACAGACCAAGGAAGAAAAGAGTACCGTTGCCTTTGTAGGAGATGGTATCAACGATGCGCCGGTGCTTTCCCGTGTGGATGTCGGAATCGCCATGGGAGCACTTGGCTCGGATGCAGCCATTGAAGCTGCAGATGTGGTCCTGATGGATGATGATCCGCTCAAGATTGCCAAGGCAATCCGTATTGCAAGAAAATGTCTGCGCATCGTATATGAAAACATCTGTTTTGCAATTGGCATTAAGCTTCTCTGTCTGTTTTTAGTAACGATAGGTGTTGCGAATATGTGGATGGGAATTTTTGCGGATGTCGGTGTTATGGTGATTGCAGTCTTAAATGCAATCCGGGCACTGTTTGTGAAGAAATTGTAGGCCAAAGGAGACGATTTCATGGAAAATGAAAATATTGAATG
>DLQV01000049.1:21007-22800 GCA_002474415.1 Lachnospiraceae bacterium UBA7598 | reverse complement strand
AGTACAGCATCTGGAAGAGGAACGTAAGCTCCGCGGACCGGTGGAAGAAATTCAAAAAACCATGGAAGAGGCTTCGAAAGAAGCTTCACGCATCGAACAGGAGACCAGGCATTTTCTGGAGCAGTATCAGATGGTTCCGGGCGAAAAGGATGCCAGAACCTGCCTGTATGAACTCCGCAGCCAGCTGCAGGAATATGAGCGTCTGCGCAGCCGTGCCGGAAAGAGCGATGCGGCAAGACAGGAATTTGAGCGGAAACAGAACTCTCTGCTTGCATTTGGAAAAGAAGCGGGAATGGATTTTGGAGAAGATCTTGCAGCAGGGATCAGCCAGCTGCAGATGAAGGCAACTGAGTACCGGATCGCACAGAAAGCATACGCGGAGGCGAGAAAAAAGAGAGAACTTTTTGAACAGGAACACAATATGAAAGAGCTGGCAGCGGTGGAAAAATGTCCATATTCTCTGGACGAACTCAATTCCATGATCCGTGATGTGGATGAGCGGAGCGAGGATATCCGGGAAGCCATCGAGCAGTACCATCATCAGCTCGAAGATCTGCAGGATCAGCTGGATATCCGGGATGAAAAAGAACAGCAGCTTTCCATCTGCAGACAGGAACAGGAAGAAGAAAAACATTTATATGAAACCCTGCGTCTGACGGGAGAGTTCCTGCAGAATGCCAAGGAACAGTTTTCTGCGAGATATTTGGGTCCGATCGAGAACGGGTTTGGAAAGTATTACACGCTTCTGACCGGGGATAAAGAAAAAGACTGGATGGTGGATGCCAACATCGAGGTGCAGATGAAAGAGCAGGGCGAGATGCGGGAAACCAAGTGGCTGTCTGCCGGATATCAGGATCTGCTGGGAATTTGTATGCGTCTGGCGCTGGTGGATGCAATGTATCCGAAGGAAAAACCGTTTCTGGTGCTGGATGATCCGTTTGTCAATCTGGATGAAGAAAAGATGGCACATGGCAATGAACTGTTTGGAAAAATTTCCGGGGAGTATCAGATTTTGTATTTTACCTGCCATGCAAGCCGGAATATAGAAAACACAAAATAAAGGGAGAGGAAACATGGAGAGAAAGATTTTATTTCCGCAGATCGGCGGAATTATGCACGGAGGTGATTACAATCCGGAACAGTGGCTGGACCGGCCGGACATTCTGGAAGAAGATATCCGTATGATGAAGAAAGCCGGGATGAATTGTGCAACACTTGGGGTATTTTCCTGGTCAACCTATGAGCCGCGGGAAGGGGAATTTCATTTCGCATGGCTGCATGACATCATGGATAAGTTGTATGCCAATGGCATTTACACGATACTGGCGACACCGTCCGGCGCGCGCCCGGCATGGCTTGATGAGACATATCCGGAGTGCAGACGTGTGGATTCTTACGGCGTGCGTGAACATCACGGGGTGCGGCACAACCACTGTATGAGTGCGCCGGTTTATCGTAAGAAGGTTTCTGTGATTGTCAATAAGCTGATCGATGAATTCGGAAATCATCCGGGACTTCTGATGTGGCATATTTCCAATGAATTTGGCGGGGAATGTTACTGTCCGCACTGCGTAAAACGGTTCCAGAATTATCTGGCGGAAAAGTTTGACCATGATATTGAAAAACTGAACAAGGCATGGTGGACAACGTTCTGGAGTCATACTTACAATGATTTTTCTCAGATTGAACCGCCGTACCGCAACGGAGAATTCAGTATTATGGGATTGAATCTGGAGTGGAAACGGTTTACCACCTGGAATATGACGGATTACATGAAGGCAGAGATTGCCATT
>DLQV01000049.1:4021-20921 GCA_002474415.1 Lachnospiraceae bacterium UBA7598 | reverse complement strand
TATCATAAAATGCAGCAGCCGCTGGATGTGGTGTCCTGGGATTCTTATCCGCGGTTTCACAATGATGAGGAGTCGTTTTCGGATACGATGACAGAAAATGCGTTTGATCATGCCATGATTCGTTGCCTGAAAAAAGAGCAGCCGTTTATGCTGATGGAGAGTGCACCGGGGCTTGTCAACTGGCATCCGTTTAATAAAATGAAGCGTCCGGGTGTACACCGGCTGGCTTCGCTGCAGGCAGTGGCTCTCGGTTCCGATACGGTGCAGTATTTTCAGTGGCGCAAAGGAAGAGGATCGTTCGAGCAGTACCATGGGGCGGTTGTGGATCATCTCGGAACGGATGATACCAGAGTCTTTCGTGAAGTGGCGGATCTTGGAGAAGAATTAAAGAAACTCAAAGAAATGGCAGGGACGGTAGTAAAAGCACCGGTAGCCGTGTTATACGACTGGGACAGTCTCTGGGCAACAGAGGGAATGAAGGGTCTGGCAGAGTCCACCCGCAACTATATTAAGACCTGCCGGAAAGCTTACCGCAATCTGTCGGCACTTGGCGTGGATGTGGATGTGATTTCCAGTGAAGAGGACTATATCGGTTATTCCGTGATTGTGGCGCCGATGCTGTATCTGCTGCATCCACATGTCGGGGAGCGCATGAAACAGTTTGTGGAACAGGGCGGTCATCTGATCGCAACCTATGTGACCGGATATGTGGATGAAAACCAGCTCAATTATCTGGGCGGATTTCCGGGAGACGGATTAAAGGATCTCTTTGGCGTGATCAGTGAGGAAATTGATACGCTGTATCCGTCCGACCGCAACCGCGTACATTTCGGTGAAATGCCGGAAGGGGAAGTGCGGGATTATGCGGAAGTTCTGCGCGTGGCAGATGGTACAAACGTGCTTGGTACCTATGAGCAGGATTATTACAAAGGAATGGCAGCAGTGACGGAGCGCACATGCAAAAAAGGCAGTGCCATGTATATCGCGGCCCGGCTGGACGATGCTTCCATGCAGCGCCTGTATGCGCGTACACTGAAAAAAGCGGGAGTTTCCATGTATAAACTTCCGTATGGTGTGGAACGTCACACACGCGAAGCGGATGGTATGCAGTATGTATTTTATCTGAATGATACGACCGAGCCGCAGATCGTTTCCGGTGCACAGGGAATCGATCTTCTGACCGGAGAGTGGATAAAAGGAATTCTTACACTTGAACCGTATGGCGTGGCATGTGTGAAAGAATAAGTTCTATTCTGGCGGTTTTGTGCATATAGTTACGGAAAAGAAGTGTGGGAGCTTCCTATGGATATGAATTGTGATGAAATGATCCGCTCCAACAATACCTATGATATTCTGATTGCAAGAGAGTCTTTGGAGATTTCTGATGATCGGGCAGAATGTATACAGGATATCGGTGAAAAATTTGTGACAGAGTATTTTAACCGGGATGAGGTGCCGCAGCTGAGCATCGAGACATATGGATATTCGGTTATTCCAAAATGTTTCGGGCTGCTGGATACGCTTGCACTTGAGACAACCGGTATTTTGCAGCTGCAGAATCAGCCAGCCCTGTCCCTTCGGGGACAGGGTATTTTTATTGGATTTATTGACACGGGAATTTCTTATGAACTGCCCTGTTTCCGGAATGCCGATGGGAGTACAAGAATCCGGGCAATCTGGGATCAGAGTATTCCGGCAGGGGAGGAAAATACACCGCAGGGATTTTTGTACGGAACGGAATATACGCAAAAAGAAATCAATGAGGCGCTGGAACAGGAACATCCGCGGGAGCTGGTTCCGGTGACGGATGAGGACGGGCACGGAACCATGCTGGCAAGTATTGCCTGCGGAAGTGAAGATCTGCAGGCCGGATTTACGGGGGCGGCCCCTTATGCGGAACTTCTGGTTGTAAAGTTAAAACCGGCAAAACCGTATCTGAAAGATTTTTTTTACATTCCACAGGAAACACTTGTCTATCAGGAAAACGATATCATGGCGGCCATTGAATATCTGGAGCAGACGGCAAGAAAACTGGGACGGCCCCTTGTGCTGTGTCTTGGTGTCGGCACAAACAACGGAAGCCATTCCGGAGGCAGCAATCTTTCCGAACTTCTCAATGATATTGCGGGCAGATGGCGCCGGTGTGCGGTTGTGGCAACGGGAAACGAGGCAAATGCCAGACATCATTTTTATGGAAAAAGCGATGGAAATTCTATGATTGAGGTAGAAGTGAATGTGGAACAGCAGATGCGTGGGTTTTATCTCGAATTGTGGGCCAGTGCGCCGGAATTGTTTGTGGTGGCGGTGCGTTCGCCGGGAGGAACTTTTATGCCGGCACAGAATGTGCCCGGAAATTCGCATCAGGAACAGGAATTTATATTGGAAGGAACAAGGGTGGCAATTGATTATGCACAGGTGGGACGCACGCGGGGCGATCAGCTGGTGTTTATCCGGTTTGAAAATCCGGCGGCGGGGATCTGGACACTGTATGTCAATCCCAATACTACAATTACAGGACAATTTCATATCTGGCTTCCAATGACCGGGATGTTAGAAAAAGATGTGGTGTTTTTGCGCCCGGATCCGGATGTGACGCTGACAGTTCCATCTTCAGCGGAAATTCCGATCGGCGTGGGAGGCGTGGATCAGAAAAATGGAATTTTATATCTGAATTCTGGAAGGGGGTATACGATCACGTCGGTCGTAAAACCGGATTTTGTTGCCCCGGCGGTAGGCGTGCAGGCGGTGGGGAGGCTTGGCAATTATGTGACGCTGACGGGAACGAGTGCTGCTGCGGCAATTACAGCAGGGGCATGCGCACAGATCATGGAGTGGGGAAACAGCCGTGGGAGAAGACTGCTTTTAAATTCGGTGCAGATCGGAAATATTCTGATTCGCGGGTGCGAAAGGAACCCGGACGTATCCTATCCAAATACTGCCTGGGGCTATGGAAAAATGAATGTATACGATGCGTTGATGAAATTTTATGGGGTATAAAATTTATATACAAAGCGTAAAAAGATATAAAAAATTTATGAAGTGCTTTTTTTTGAGAACCAAGTACGATATAATGAAATCTATATAGATTGGAGAGTGAAGCATGGAGAAAAAAGATTTATTAGCAAATTACGCAGCATCAAAACAGAATATGTGTATTACAAATGATACAATCTCGGACGGATTGTTTCAGGAGTATGGGGTAAACAGAGGACTTCGCGATGTCAACGGAAAGGGTGTTTTAACAGGACTGACCCGTATTTCGAAGATTGTGTCCTTCAAGGAGGAAAATGGAAAACAGGTGCCATGTGACGGTGAGTTATGGTATCGCGGATATAACGTAAAGACACTGATCAAATCCATTGGACCGAATGAATTCGGCTTCGAGAAAGCGGCATATCTGCTGCTGTTTGGAGAATTACCGGATCGGGCGCAACTGGATGAATTCTGCGAGGTGCTCGGCAACAGCCGGACACTTCCGACCAATTTTACCAGGGACGTCATTATGAAGGCACCGTCTAAGGATATCATGAATTCCATGACGCGAAGCATCCTGACACTTGCGGCTTATGATCCGCATACGACGGATTCCTCCATTGAAAACAATATCCGTCAGTGTATGCAGCTGATTGCCAATTTCCCGATGATCGCGGTATATGGATATCACGCATACAATCATTATGAAAATGATTCGAGTATGTATATTCACCGGCCGGATCCGAAGCTTTCCACGGCGGAGAATTTCCTTCGCATGCTGCGGCCGAATAAACAGTACACCCAGCTGGAGGCGCAGGTACTTGATGTGGCACTGATGCTTCATATGGAGCATGGCGGTGGTAATAACAGTACCTTTACCACCCGTGTGGTTACTTCTGCGGGTACGGATACATATTCTGCCATTGCAGCAGCAATGTCTTCTTTGAAAGGACCAAAACATGGCGGCGCCAACATCAAGGTTATGCAGATGATGAATGATATCCGTGAAAATGTGCATGACTGGAGTGACCGTGACGAGGTGAAATCCTATCTTGGAAAGATGCTGGATGGGCAGGTCTTTGATAAAAAGGGACTGATCTACGGCATGGGACATGCCGTGTATTCCCTGTCCGATCCGAGAGAGCGTGTATTTCGCAGCTATGTGGAGCATCTTGCGGAGGCAAAAGGCCGGCAGAAAGACATGAACCTTTACAATATGATAGAAGAAGTGGCTCCGGAACTGATCGCAGAGAAGCGTCATATTTTCAAGGGTGTCAGCCCGAATGTGGATTTCTACAGTGGATTTGTATATGAAATGCTCGGCATTCCGTCGGAATTATATACACCATTGTTTGCAATTGCAAGAATTGCAGGATGGAGCGCACACCGGCTGGAAGAACTGGTGGGATGCAACAAAATCATCCGTCCGGCATACAAGAGCGTCATGGAAGAACTCGAATAAGATTTTTGCGGTGGACAGAATTGCATTTTATTTTGCTCTGTGCTAGTATGGAAACAGGAACTTTCGTACGTTACAATAAGGGAGAGGGCAAATTATGAAAATCAAAGAAAAATATTATCGGTTTGCGGAAAAGGGACAGCAGATACAGAGAACCAACCGTTTTCTGGTGACGGAATATTTGATTTTTTATGCATTTATTCTGTTTATGCTCTGGGCATCGAGGGCAAAAGGAGTACGTTCTTTAGGTTTTACGGTTATGGTCAGTGTGATTGCGGTGGTATCGGGATGTGCATTATTCGTTGGATGGAAACGGCGTCCAGAGTCGGAACGGTTAAGATATCTGGCACTGATCGGGTTATATCTCGTATCATTTTTCATGACATATGCTTATACGGAGAGTTTTATCCGTTTTTTGGGACTGGCCCCGTTTATCGGATGTATTTTGTTTTTTGATAAGAAATATTGTAAGATCGGTGGTATTGGATATCTTGTTTTGAATGCACTGACGATTTTTGGACAGATTCGTCAGCAGCCGGAAGGAGTAGCCGGTACAACCAATCTTGTACTGGATCTGCTGGCACTGGCGGTGCTGGTAGTTGCTGTGATTTTTACAACAAATGTGGCACAGAAATTCAACCATGATACCCGGCACAGTGAGCAGCAGGAACAGCGGAAACAGCAGGCAATTTTAGACGATGTGATTGGTGTTGCGGGAGAAGTGCGCAAGGGGACAGAGTCGGTGATGAAGATTGTCAATGATCTGAATGGATCGACAGAAGTGGTCAATGGAGCCATGAAAGATATATCTTCCAGCACACAGACGACAGCAGAAAATATCCAGACACAGACTACGATGACGCAGGACATCCAGCATTCGATCGAGCAGACGCTGGAAAGTTCTGAAAATATGGTAAAAGTTGCAAAACAGTCCGGAGAACTGAATCAGAAGAGCATGGAAATCATGGAACATCTGAAGAAACAGTCAGAGGTAATCGCAGAGACAAACTCCGGCGTGGCCGATTCCATGAAAACATTGCAGGAGCGTACAGAGGCGGTAAAGAGTATTGCCGATACGATCTTTTCCATTTCCAGTCAGACCAATCTGCTGGCACTCAATGCATCCATCGAAAGTGCCCGTGCAGGCGAAGCTGGAAAGGGGTTTGCTGTGGTAGCGGATGAAATCCGGCAGCTGGCAGAGAAAACCAGAAGCGAGACGGAAAGCATAGCACAGATTCTGGAAGAATTGTCAAAGAATGCAGAGGATGCTGCCACTGCGGTGAATCGTTCCATGGATGCTGCCAGTGCACAGGATTCTATGATTGCGCAAGCGTCCGAGAGCTTTGCGGGAATGAATGATAATGTAAATACACTGGTTCAGGAAATTGAAGGCATCGATGGTATGCTGAATCGCTTGTCGGATGCAAATAACCAGATTGTTGATAATATCAGTAATCTTTCTGCGACAACGGAAGAAGTGACAGCATCTTCTGTACAGGCGGCAGATTTGTCTGTGGAGAATTTGAATAATGCGGAACAGGCAAAGGAGCAGCTTGACAATGTGCTTGCAGTATCGCATGAGCTGGATAAGTACATAAAATAAACGATGAAATGAGATAAAGGTGCCTCAGCAGGAGAAATTCTGCTGGGGATTTTTACTACCATAACTTAGAAGGAGATAGAAAAATTATGAATATTACAATGAAACAGGTAGAAGGCGGCGTATGTGCAGCGAAAGGGTTTTCGGCAAATGGATTAAATTGCGGATTAAATCCGGATAAGAACAAAAATGATCTGGCACTGATCTGGTCAGATAAGGAGTGTACAGCAGCGGCTGTCTACACGACAAATAAAGTAAAGGGTGCACCAATTCTTGTGACAAAAAAACATCTGGCAGCAACCGGAAACAAGGCAAGGGCTGTTATTGTCAACAGTAAAAATGCCAATACCTGTAATGCAGACGGAGAAGAAAAAGCGCAGATGATGTGTGATCTGGCCGCAGCAGAGCTGGGCATAAAGGCAGACGAAGTGATCGTGGCATCGACCGGTGTCATTGGACAGAAACTCCCGATTGAACCGATCCGGGATCATGTGCAGGAACTGGCACGCGGCCTTTCTCCGCAGAATCATGGAAAAGCAGCCAATGCCATTATGACAACCGATACGTATGCCAAGGAGACGGCCGTTTCCTTTACGCTGGACGGGAAGACCTGTACCGTTGGCGGTATGGCAAAGGGAAGTGGCATGATCCATCCGAATATGGCTACCACGTTGAATTTTGTTACGACCGATGTTGCGATTTCCTCAGAAATGATCCAGAAAGCGCTTTCGGAGATTGTAAAGGTGACATACAATTGTCTGAGTATTGATGGAGATACTTCCACCAATGATATGGTCAGCATTCTGGCAAACGGCATGGCAGAAAATACACCAATCACGGCAGAGGGAGAAGATTATGATACGTTCCGTCAGGCGCTGTATCAGGTACTCATGACCATGACGAAGATGCTTGCCAAGGACGGTGAGGGAGCATCGAAGATGCTGGAGTGTACCTGCAGTGGTGCACCGGATCAGGATACCGCAATTATTGTTGCAAAGAGTGTGATCCGTTCCCCGCTGTTTAAGTGTGCGATGTTTGGTGAGGATGCCAACTGGGGACGTATTTTATGTGCAATCGGTTATGCGGATGCGGAGTTTGATATCAACAAAGTGGATGTGGATCTGGCATCGGCTAAGGGAACCATTGCCGTATGCAGAAACGCTGCCGGTGTGGATTTCTCTGAGGAAAAGGCAAAAGAAATCTTAGAGGAAGATGAAATTTATATCAATATTGATCTGCATCAGGGAGAGGCATCTGCCAAAGCCTGGGGATGTGATCTGACGTATGATTATGTAAAAATCAATGGAGATTACCGCAGTTAAAGTAAAGATAGATGGTTTGCGTTACAAAGAGAAAGAAAGAGAGTGTTGATATGAACAAGAAAATCGGTTTTATCGGCTGTGGAAATATGGGAACAGCCATGATGCAGGGAATTTTGGAATCCGGGAAATGCAGTCCGCAGGAGATGATGATTTCCTGCCGTACAAAGGAAACACTAGAAGCCAAAAAAGCACAGTTTGGGGTACAGATCAGTACGAACAACCGAGATGTGGCAGCATTTGCAGACATTTTATTTGTGGCAGTAAAGCCACAGTTTTATGCCGAAGTGTTGGAGGAAATCAAGGACCTGCTGACAGAGGAACAGATTCTGGTATCCATTGCACCGGGAAAGACACTGGTATGGTTCGATGAAGTGCTTGGACGCAACTTAAAAGTGATCCGTACAATGCCGAATACCCCTTCTATGGTCAAAGAAGGCATGATGGGTATGTGTGCAGGAGCTCGTGTGACAGATGAGGATATGGCTCTGGTGCGGGAGCTCTGCAGTGGATTTTCCCAGACGGAAGTCATTCCGGAACATCTGATGGATGTGGTTACTGCCGTCAGTGGAAGCTCTCCGGCCTATGTATTTATGTTTATTGAAGCCATGGCAGATGCAGCAGTGGCTGGTGGAATGCCAAGACAGCAGGCGTATAAATTTGCAGCGCAGGCGGTACTTGGAAGTGCGAAAATGGTACTTGAGACGGGAAAACATCCGGGAGAACTCAAAGATATGGTATGCTCTCCGGCAGGAACTACGATACAGGCAGTGCGTGTGCTGGAGGAAAAAGGCATGCGCAGCAGTGTGATTGAAGCAATGATGAAATGTCTGGATATCTCCCGCAATATGTAAAACCGTTTACTTGCTTTTTCTGTTGAAAATGTGTAGAATAGAACCATCAACAGATTTAGGAGAGAAGGAAATATGAGTCAGGCAAAGGTAGATAAATATAAGAAAGAAAAAGCCAATCGTAAAAAAGAGATGGCAAAGCAGAAAACAGAAAAAGTCATCGGGATCATCTGTGGATGTGCAATTTTAGTTGCCATCGTTGGATGGGCCGGTTATACCGGATACAATTATTACGAAGATAATAAGCCGGCACAGACGTATTATACCAATACTTCTGCGTTGTCCAGCTATGTGAATGGATTAAGTACAGAGGCACAATAGGATCTGCTTTTTCATATTTTATTTGAAAATGGGGCATCACCGATCGGGTGATGCCTTTTCCAATGCATCGGATACCGCACCGATGAGAAGACGACAGGTGTACTGGTTGTTTTTGGAATATGTAAGATCTGTAAGGGACTGGCTGGAAATAATCTGTTTTGCCAGTTCATCGAGCGTAGGACGGACCAATGGGTACATGGTTTCTACGGTTTCGTCCAGATGGACCATGGTGATTTCGTTGATATGGTCTTCGTCGACGGATACCTGTACATCGAAAGGATTTCCATCGATCATCACAGAAGAGGTGTAAACGCCTGGAACGTACATGGTTTCTACCGCTTCATTGTCTGCAGACGGTTTGTTGGAATTAGAAAACAGGATTCCAAGAAAAATCAGGAGCAGGATGGTAAGTCCTGTGACGACACCTGCAAACACAAGTTTTTTCATATGAAGAACGACAATTCTGGTTTTTGCACTCATTTGTTACCTCCATTTCCAGCTTTGGTATATTCTATGCAGGAAATACGTATTCATGCTTTTATTTTCAAATTTTCCATTGGTGTTAATTTTTCAAAAAGTATAAAAAATTCAAAAAGTGGTTGACAGAAAAGCCTGTATCTGTTATTATCTTATCTGTGCTCACGAGAGAGCTTACATATGCGATAGTGGCGTAGTTGGTAACGCGCGACCTTGCCAAGGTCGAGACCGCGGGTTCGAGCCCCGTCTATCGCTCTTGAAAAGCAGTTGGAAACGTATGGAAGATATGGGTCCAGCTGCTTTTGTTTTATCATTCTGTGTTTTTTGTATATTGTAAAAAAGAGGTGTTTTACTTATAATAAGAACAGGGGTAAAAGAGGTGCAAAAACAAAGTAAAACAAAAGGTTTGGGAGGTGCATCAGATGAAGAGTGCAAGATCGTTCAAAGAGTTCGAAGCACTGAATGGAATCAGTATGGAGGAGGTACTGACAGTGTTTGAGGCGGTGTCAGAAGCGTTTCCAATGATCGTGGCAGCAAATCTTACAAAAAATACATATACCATGATCAAGGACGATGGTTTTCTGGCAGGAGATATGCCGAGCAGTGGAAAATATGATGATTTAATTGATGCAGGGGTGGAAAACATTCATCCGAATTATCAGAGAGCGTTTCTGGACAATTTTTCCAGAGAGCGTCTGCTACAGATGCTGGGACAGGGACGAAAAGAAGTCTGTGTCAAATTGTATCAGAAAGGACGGGGAGAGCATTATCAGTGGGTATCCACACATGTCATCCGCGTGAAGGACAAAGATGGAGATGTGTGTCATGTTTGCATTAACAAGATTCTTGAGGAATGCAGCAGTTGTGGAGAGCAGCAGAGAATCTGCCGCGCTCCGTACTAACGTTATTCCGGTTTGTCTTCGGGATCACTGCCTTTTTTGTTTCGGGCACGGTAAAAGAAAAATCCACAGACAGATAAGGCGATCATGATGGCAAACATCAGAATGACAAAACCATAATCGGCTTTGTTTAAGGCATTGCCGCTCAGTACAGAAAGAAAGATTGCCGGCATACGGCCAACTGCACAGATGATAATCCAGTGGGAAAGCTTTATGTCGGTTAGTCCGACAAGGTAGGATAACAGATCTTTGGGAGTTCCGGGTATGAGGAAGAGCAGAAAAATAATGCTTTCCGAACGCCTGGAACTTTTTAATATTTTGACGGATTCTATTTTTTCGCGGCTTACAAACAATTCCACAAATTTCATGCCGAAACGTCGCACAAACAGAAAAATGATGACACTGGCAATCGTCATGGCAAAATCACAGATCAGTGTGCCGCGGATTACACCGAAAGCGTATCCGGCACCGATTTCAAAAGGTCCACCCGGAATTACGGCAAGGAGTACCTGCAGGACATTCATTCCGATGAATCCGAGAATGCCCCAGACTCCTTTGTCGTTGACCCAGGTCCGGAATTGCTTGGGATCCGATACAAAATGAACCAGAGGACGCCCGATAAAATATCCGATCAGGATGATAAAAACGATGGTAACGATAGCCAGAATCCGTTTGATTTGTTTTATTTTTTTTTCGTTACGATTTTCCAAGCTGAGTACCTCCTTTGTTCAGGCTTATTCTATTCGTAACTATAGGCTTTTGGCGAAAAGATGTCAATTCTTATCCGAAAATCATTTGCTTTTACAGGCAAATTTCTTATAATAGAAAAATGGAGGGAAAATTATGTTATTTTATCTTGCTCCGATGGAAGGAATTACAGGATATATTGTGCGCAATGCTTATGCACATTATTTTCCATATATAGATAAATATTTTACGCCGTTTATCCCGGCGGCAAAAAAGATGAGCAAAAAAATAAAGCGGGATCTGGCAGCGGAACATAATGAACAGATTCATCTGGTACCGCAGCTGATCGGAAATCGTGCGGATGAGTTTCTGATGATGATTCATCAGCTGGAAGAGTTAGGATTTACCAGTGTCAATCTCAATTTTGGCTGTCCGTCAGGTACGGTTGTCTCGAAAAGAAAAGGGGCCGGATTTCTGGCAGATCCGGAAGAACTGGAAAACTTGCTGAAAGAAGTGCTGGAGAAAAGTCCACTTGCGGTATCGGTAAAGACCAGAGTCGGAATGGAAGACCCGGATGAGTGGGAAGCGCTCTGCGCCGTCTATGCAAAGTTTCCGTTAGAAGAGTTGATTATTCATCCGCGTCTGCAGAAAGATTATTACAGCAGAACGCCACGGATGGAAACATTTGCCCGTGCTCTGGAGCAGATCCATGTGCCGCTCTGTTACAATGGAGATATATGCAGTGTGGAAGATTATGAGAGAGTGACAGCTACTTTTCCAACTGTTGACCGTATCATGATTGGCAGGGGATTGCTGGAAAATCCCGGACTGGTCGGAGAAATCAAAGGAAATCCACCGGCAGACAAAGCCAGGCTGCGGGCGTTTCACGATGAAATTCTAGAGGGATGTCTGGATACCTTCCGGGCGGAAAAGGATGTTGTTTTTCATCTGAAAGAAATCTGGTTTTATCTGACAAAGTCATTTCCGGACAGAGAGAAATACTTAAAGCTGATCCGGAAATGCCAGTCTCTGCCGGAGTATAAACTGATTGTACAGCAGATTTTCTCATAGACTTTTTGAGAGAATCGGGTATAATGAAAAGTAAAAGTCTAGGACAAGAGATAGGGGATTAGCAATGAGTTTAGCAGATAAAATATTTGTAGATATGTGTCATGATATTCTGGAGAACGGGACAAGTACCGAGGGTGAAAAGGTGCGTCCACACTGGGAGGATGGCACAAGTGCGTATACGATCAAGAAATTTGGCGTAGTCAACCGCTATGACCTTTCAAAGGAATTTCCAGCAATCACGCTGCGCAAGACGGCAATCAAAACCTGTACGGAAGAAATGTTGTGGATCTGGCAGCGCAAATCCAACAACATCCATGATTTAAACAGTACTGTCTGGGATGAATGGGCAGATGAAAATGGTTCCATTGGAAAGGCATACGGCTATCAACTGGCACAGAAACATCAGTATCGAGAGGGAATGATGGATCAGGTGGACCGGGTGATTTATGATCTGAAAAATAATCCGTTCAGCCGCCGGATTCTGACCAATATTTATGTGCATCAGGATCTGCATGAGATGAATCTGTATCCGTGTGCGTACAGCATGACCTTTAATGTGACGCAGCATCCGGGCGATGACAAACTGACATTAAATGCAATTTTGAATCAGCGTTCGCAGGATGTGCTTACGGCAAATAACTGGAATGTATGCCAGTATGCAGTGTTGATGCATATGCTGGCACAGGTGTGTGATATGAAAGTGGGAGAACTGGTACATGTCATTGCGGACGCACACATTTATGACCGCCATGTGGAACTGGTCAAAGAGCTGATCACGCGAAAGCAGTATCCGGCACCGAAATTCTGGCTGAATCCGGAGATTAAGGATTTTTATCAGTTTACACCGGATGATATCAAGGTGACCGATTATGTGACCGGACCACAGATCAAAAACATTCCGGTGGCAATATAGCAGTCAGGAAGGAGAAAATCATGAATATCATTGCAGCAGTAGATAAAAATTGGGCAATCGGAAAAAATAATGAGCTTCTGGTACGAATTCCGATGGATCAGAAATTTTTCCGGGAGACAACAACCGGAAAAGTTGTCGTGATGGGACGAAAGACGTTAGAGAGTTTCCCAAATGGTCTTCCGCTGAAAAACCGGACTAATATTGTGCTGACACACAATCCGGCATATCAGGTCAAGAATGCAATTGTTGTGCATTCCCTGGAAGAGCTGCACAGGGAACTGGAAAAATACGATACCAATGATGTCTATGTGATCGGTGGGCAGAAAATATATGAGCAGCTTTTGGATGAGTGCGATGTTGCACACATCACAAAAATTGACTATGCATATGACGCGGATGCATATTTCCCAAATCTGGATGAGAAACCAGAGTGGAAAATTACAGCAGACAGTGAAGAACAGACATATTTTGATCTGGAATTTTATTTTTACAAATATGAAAGAGTGCAGAAATAATGAGTGATTTTATCTTTAGTGTCAATGTCACATTTCCTATTTTCCTGGTGATGGTCATTGGCTGGGTGCTGCATCAGATTGGTATGCTGGATGAGCATTTTGTTACCGTGGCAAACCGTTTCAATTTTAAGGTGACATTGCCGTTTATGCTGTTTCGGGACATTGCTTCCGTACAGATATCAAAAGTATTTGATCTGAAATTTGTATTGTACTGTGCGATTGTCAGCAGTATCTGTTTCTGGGGCATCTGGGGCATCAGTAAATTTGCGGTCAAAGATGACAGTATCCGTGGTGCATTTGTACAGTCTTCGTTCCGAAGCAGTGCAGCCGTCATGGGAATGGCATTTATCAACAATATTTACGGATCTTCTGCCATGGGTCCGCTGATGATCGTGGGCGCGGTTCCGCTGTACAATGTATATTCCGTTATTGTACTGACATTTGAGGCGCAGGATGAGGAAGGAAAACGGGATAAGGGAAAGATTAAACAGGCACTGGTCAATATCGTGAAAAATCCGATCATTGATTCGATTTTCCTGGGACTTGTTGTTTCCCTTCTGGGAATTCATTTTCCGACGATTGTCAATAAGACGATTAACTCTGTCGCACAGCTTGCCACACCGCTTGCACTGATTGTTATCGGTGCGGGATTTGAGGGGCGCAAAGCCATCGCAAAGATCAAACCGACTTGCTGGGCAGCTGCCATCAAGCTGGTGATCCAGCCACTGATCTTTTTACCGGTAGCGGCTTATATGGGATTTTCCGGGGAGAAGATTATTGCAATTTTAATTATGCTGGCATCCCCGACAACGCCAAGCTGTTACATTATGGCAAAGAGTATGAAAAATGATGGAGTCCTGACGGCGAGTGTCATTGTTGCAACGACGTTGTTTGCGGCATTTACGCTGACGTTCTGGATCTTTTTACTTCGCACATTTGGACTGATATAGGAGGATATCATTTTTATGGATATTACAGGAAGAAAATTATTCGTAAAAGCGCTGGAAGAAGAAGGAGTAGACACAATCTTTGGATATCCAGGGGGAACGGTTACGGATTTATTTGATGAATTATATAAGACCGACAGTATCAACCTGATCCTGCCGCGGCATGAACAGGGATTAATTCACGAGGCAGAAGGATATGCCAAGTCTACCGGACGGGTGGGCGTATGTCTGGTGACGAGTGGACCGGGAGCGACGAATATCATTACCGGACTGGCAGATGCCCATTATGACAGCATTCCGCTGGTATGTTTTACCGGACAGGTGCCACTTGGACTGATCGGAAACGATGCATTTCAGGAAGTGGATATCGTTGGCATGACGAGAAGCATTACCAAGTATGGTGTGACGGTGCGAAGACGGGAAGATCTTGGAGAGATCATCAAGATGGCCTTCTATATTGCCCAGACCGGAAAACCGGGACCAGTGCTGATCGATATTCCAAAGGACATCCAGACGGCATCCGGACCGGCAGAGTATCCTTCCCATGTGGATATCCGGGGATATAAGCCGATTCACGGGGTACATATCGGACAGTTAAAGAAAGCTTACAAACTGCTCAAGTCTGCAAAAAAACCGCTGATTCTTGCCGGCGGAGGTGTCAACATCAGCCATGCGGGAGAAAAGCTGAAGAAATTTATGGAAAAAGAAAATGTTCCGGTTGTCACGACAATTATGGGCAAGGGGGCAGTACCGACCACACATCCACTGTATATCGGAAATTGTGGAATGCATGGAAGATATGCAGCCAATATGGCAGTTATGGAATGTGATCTGCTCTTTTCCATAGGTACCCGTTTCAATGACCGGATTACCGGAGATTTAAATGAGTTTGCACCGCATGCGCAGATTGTACATATTGATGTGGATACGGCTTCCATTTCGCGTAATGTGGTTGTGGACGTGCCGGTGGTTGCAGATGCAGGTGTGGCGCTTGAAAAGCTGTTAGAGTGGGCCGAAAAAAAAGATACGGAACAGTGGCAGGAACAGATTCACCAGTGGGAGCAGGAGAATCCGCTTGCAATGCGCAGGGACCGTGGGATCAGTCCACAGATGATTATGGAACATATCAATGCACAGTTTCCACACAGTATTTATGTGACAGATGTCGGGCAACACCAGATGTGGGCAACCCAGTATCTGGAACTGGACGAACAGAGTCAGCTCATTACATCCGGTGGATTGGGAACGATGGGATTCGGATTTCCGGCCGCAATCGGAGCAAAAATTGCAAATCCCAAGAAGCCGGTTGTGTGTATCACGGGAGATGGTGGATTTCAGATGAATATTCAGGAGATGGCAACGGCGGTAACACAGGGCACCGGAATTACGATCTGTCTGCTGAACAATAATTATCTTGGTATGGTCCGTCAGATGCAGGAACTGTTTTATGGAAAGCGTTACAGTGCAACCTGTCTGCGCCGGCGTCCATCCTGTCCGAGTGGATGCAAGGGACCCAATGACCAGTGTCCGGAATATGTTCCTGATTTTGTGAAACTGGCAGAAAGCTATGGAGCATACGGAATCCGTGTAGAGAAGGAAGAAGACATTGATGCAGCGTTTGCAGAGGCAAAGAAGCATACGGATGCACCGACGATCATTGAATTTATGATTGCTACCGATGAGCTGGTACTTCCGATGGTAAAAAGCGGAAATCCGATGAGTGAAATGATTTTAAAATAGGAGGAAAACAATGTCTGAAATGAAAAAGCGCTGGATTGCATTGTATGTAGAAAATGATGTAGGTGTACTTGCAAAGGTTTCCGGACTGTTTTCCGGAAAATCCTACAATTTACAGTCACTGACGGTTGGTACGACGGAAGATGAGACGGTTTCCCGTATGACGATCAGTGTGGAGAGCGATGACATCACGTTTGAGCAGATCAAAAAGCAGTTGAACCGTATGGTTGAGGTAATCAAGGTGATCGACCTGACAAATGTTCCGCTTCGGTTAAAAGAGCTGATGTTTGTCAAGATTATGGAACTGAATGAGACACAGATGACGGAAGTGTTTCAGATTGCACAGGCCATGCGTGTGGATGTAGTGGATATCGGAATCGGCAGTGTTATGCTTGAGTGCAGAAGAACAGAGCAGAAACATGATGATCTGATTGCAATTTTAAAGAAAAAATTTAAGCATATTTCTGTTGTGCGCGGAGGCTCGGTTGCCATTGAGTCGATCAGCACAGAGTGCAGATAAAAATGCTGCCCGCGGTGGTTTTTTGACCACTGCGGACAGCGTTTTTAAATGATAGGACCAATCAATTAACGGGCGGTTACTTCTACAATTTCTCCGACATACATCATATGCATATCGTGATCGCTGTACCATTTATCCATCAGTGTGGAATCGGTAAAACTGTCTTCGCTGATCGGTACGGCAGCCATCTTTCTGCATAAAAATACCAGATTGGCTTCATCCGGATAAGGAATGTCGTGCCGGAATGCTTTTGTCAGTCCGGCGGAGGCGAATTTGTCTTCTTCTCCGCGGCCACTGTGACTTCCACAGTAATTTAACGCATCGCGGTAGTCTTCGCTTAAGAAAGACAAAGAGAACAGATCTCCACTGTCTAAAAATTCTTTGGTATAGCGGGAATCACGGATAAAAATAAATACAACGTTTTTTCCCCAGAGGACGCCCACGCCTCCCCAGCTGACGGTCATGGTGTTACATTTGGTTTTGTCTCCGGCGGAAACTAAAGCCCATTCTTTTCCTATTTTGGTAAATGGATTGAATTCCATCTTATCGATTGGATATGGTTGAAATGTGTGCATAACAAACCTCCTTTTTTATTGTTTTGTATTTAGGCG
>DLQV01000049.1:187-3968 GCA_002474415.1 Lachnospiraceae bacterium UBA7598 | reverse complement strand
GCCTAATTTATTTTATGTATCAACAGTATAACAGTGTAACCTTTTTTTTACAAGATGCATACTATGAATCAAATGCAGCTGTCTGGAACTGTTTTGTGCCACTGCAGAGAAACGTGGCAGGTTTCCTGACAGAAGAGAGGGAGATCATGTATGGATCAGAACAGAGTGGAAAATCAGGTGGATGAAGGAACGCTTCAGATTCATCTGACAAATGCTTCGACGGGAATTCCGGTGAAAGGGGCAAAGATCAGTATATCTTATACGGGAGGTCCGCAGCAGGTGCTGGAGGAGGTGGATACCGACGATTCTGGAAACACTGAGAAGATTACGCTTAATGCTCCTCCACTGGAGTACTCCATGGAGCCGGGTGAAAACCAGCCATATGCAGAATATACGATCAAGGTGCAGGCCACAGGCTATCGGGACATTACGGTTTCGGCGATCAATATCCTTTCCGGGGAAGAGGCGACACAGGAAGTGGTAATGGAGGCACAGGACGCGCCGGGAGATCCCATTGATACAATCGTGATTGATGCACATACCCTGTATGAAGAATATCCACCGAAAATTCCGGAGAGTGAGATTAAGACGGTGGAGGAGACCGGAGAGATTGTCTTAAGTCGTGTGGTAGTTCCAGAATATATTGTGGTACATGACGGAGCGCCGGGGGATTCCACAGCTCCGAATTATTATGTGCGTTACCGGGATTATATTAAAAATGTAGCTTCCAGTGAAATTTATGCGACCTGGCCGGATGCCACGATCCGCGCGAATGTGCTGGCCATTATGTCATTTACTTTAAACCGGGTCTATACGGAGTGGTACCGGGGCAAAGGCTATATGTTTACCATAACCTCGTCTACGGCATATGATCACAAATTTATTTATGGAAGAAATTTCTTCCAGAGCATTTCACAGGTAGTGGATGAAATGTTTGAAAATTATCTTTCACGGCCAAATGTCCGTCAGCCAATTCTGACGCAGTACTGTGACGGACAGAGAGTGACCTGTCCGGACTGGATGTCACAGTGGGGAAGCAAATACCTGGGAGATCAGGGGTATTCTGCCATTGATATCCTGCGCAGTTATTATGGAAATGATATGTATATTAATTCGGCAGAAGGAATTTCCGGCATTCCGGCATCGTGGCCGGGATATGATTTGGGTGTAGGGGCGAGCGGACCAAAGGTGCGTCAGCTGCAGGAACAGTTAGCAAGAATTTCGCGTGCCTATCCGGCGATACCGACGATCACGGCGGACGGGGTTTATGGATCCAGAACGAGGGAAGCAGTGGAAAAGTTTCAGTCGGTTTTCGGACTTCCGGTAACCGGTATTGTGGATTATCCGACCTGGTATAAAATTTCAGATATTTATGTTGCGGTTTCTCGTATCGCAGAACTTGTATAAAAGAGAGGAAAAATACGGATGAAAAATTATAAAATTACCGTGTCATATGATGGCACCAGATATAAAGGATGGCAGGTATTAAAAAGCACCGATGCAACCATACAGGGAAAGCTGCAGATGGTGCTTTCGGCGCTTGCCGGGCATCCGGTGGAAGTGATCGGTTCCGGAAGAACCGATGCCGGAGTTCATGCAATCGGGCAGGTGGCCAATTTCCATCTGGACGAACATTTTTCTGCAGAGGAAATTTTTGAGGATCTGAACCGGCATCTTCCAGAAGATATTGCAGTGACAAAAATCGAGGAGGTCGATGACCGGTTTCACAGCAGATATCAGGCTGTGAAAAAGATCTACCGTTACCGGATACGGACAAGTCCGGTGCCGAATGTATTTGAACGAAAATTTTTGTATCAGTATGGACATCCGCTGGATGTGAACAAAATGAAAAAAGCGGCACAGGCGCTTGTGGGAACGCATGATTTTGCTTCTTTTTGTGGAAACCGCCATATGAAAAAATCAACGGTCCGCACGATTTTTTCCATTGATCTGCTGGAAAAAGATGGTGAGATTGAGATTTTGTATTGTGGCAATGGATTTTTGCAGAATATGGTAAGGATTCTTACGGGAACATTGATTGAAGTGGGCAGAGGCGAACGGGATCCGGAAAGTATGCCAGCACTTCTTAAGGCAAAAGAACGGCAGCAGGCGGGGTATACGGCACCGCCGCAGGGATTACGATTGGAGAAAGTGACGTATGAGACAATGGATGGTCGCAGCGAAAAAAGCTGATTTTCAGGCAATAGCAAAGAAATTTCATGTGGATCCGGTTGTGGCAAGGATCATCCGAAACCGTGAGGTGATCGGAGAAGAAAATATACGGGTGTATCTGAGTGGAGCGCTTTCGGATCTGTCAGATCCTCATCAGATGAAAGATATGGATCAGCTGGTGGAAATTCTTGCACAAAAGATACGCAGACAGGAGCATATCCGGATTATCGGGGATTATGATGTAGATGGAGTGACTTCTTCCCATCTGTTTCTGACTGCTTTACGGCGCGTGGGAGCAAAGGTTGATGTAGTTATTCCACACCGGATACAGGACGGATATGGACTGAGCCTGCATTTATTACAGCAGGCGAAAGCGGATGGCGTGGATACGATACTGACCTGTGATAATGGTATTGCCGCCATCGATGAGATTGCGTGGGCAAAAGCGCAGGGGATGACGGTGCTGGTCACCGACCACCATGCGGTTCCATTTGAAGAACAGGAGGGCAGAAGAACGGAGAAAAAGAGCCTGGCAGATGCCGTGGTAAATCCGCATCAGCAGGCCTGTGAGTATCCGTACAAAGAGTTGTGTGGCGCCGGTGTGGCATGGAATGTGATCCGGGTGTTATATGAAAATTATGATATGGATCCGAAAGAAGCTGAGGATCTCCTGGATTTTGTTGCAATGGGAACGGTTTGCGATGTCATGGCACTGACAGGGGAAAACCGTATTCTGGTCAAGGAAGGACTAAAGAGAATCCGTCATACAAAAAATACAGGGCTGCAGGCGTTGATGCGCGCATGTAATGTATTGCCGGAGAATGTCAGCGCATATCATTTTGGCTATGTCTTAGGTCCCTGTATCAACGCAACCGGCCGCCTGGAAACTGCAAAACATGCGCTTCGGCTGTTTGAGACCACAGAGGAAAGGGAGGCGGAAGAAATTGCCAGGGATCTGGTAGACCTGAATCAAGAGCGGAAAGAAATGACACTGCAGGGTGTGGAGATGGCGAAAAAACTCTGTGAGGAAGGTGAATATGAGAACGATCCGGTACTTGTTTTGTTTCTGCCGGACGTCCACGAAAGCATTGCGGGACTGATTGCCGGAAGGATCCGGGAGATGTATAACCGGCCGGTATTTGTGCTGACGCGAGGAGAAGAAGGAGTCAAGGGCAGTGGGAGATCGACGGAAAATTATTCCATGTATGAAAATATGTGCAGCTGTGCGGAGCTGTTCACAAAATTTGGTGGGCATCCGATGGCGGCAGGATTATCCCTNNGCCGGGAATTGGACCAAAGTCAGCGCAGAGACTGGCATTTCATATTTTGAATATGCCGGAAGAAAATGTGGAAAAATTCCGCAGAAAAATCAATGATAACTGTCCGCTTACGGTGGAAGAAGTCTGTCCGGATATTCATATTGATATGGCAATGCCCGTCGGCTATGCGAGTACGGAGCTGGTGCATCAGTTTACCCTTTTGGAACCCTTTGGGAAAGACAATCCTTCGCCTTTGTTTGCAGACCGGAATCTGTCCATCAGCCGTATGTGGGTGATTGGAAAGAACCGGAATGTTCTTCGCATGAGCGTCCTTTCGGAATACGGACAGC
>DLQV01000049.1:0-140 GCA_002474415.1 Lachnospiraceae bacterium UBA7598 | reverse complement strand
GGTTCCGGTTATTTTTTTTGGAGATCTGGAGGCGTTTTTTGCATATTTTACAGAAAAATTTGGTCAGGAAGAGGTGGAGAATGCGCTGCATGGCAGAAAAAATCGGATTTTATTTTCCATGGTGTATACAGCAAAGATTG
>DLQV01000076.1:5435-8828 GCA_002474415.1 Lachnospiraceae bacterium UBA7598 | reverse complement strand
TTATCCGGAGGAAATCTACGAAGAACTGATCGATTCCATGATTAAGGATAAAAAGGTCTGTCACTATCTGGATATGCCGATTCAGCATTGCAACGATACGATTTTGCAGCGTATGGGAAGAAAAACAAATAAAAAAGAACTGATCGAGCGCATTCATTATTTGAGAAAACGTGTTCCGGATATCACATTGCGTACCTCTTTGATCTGCGGATTCCCAGGGGAGACTGCAGAGCAGCATGAAGAACTGATGCAGTTTGTCAATGATATGGAATTTGACCGTCTCGGGGCGTTTACTTATTCTGCGGAGGAAGGAACGCCGGCAGCGGAAATGCCGGATCAGGTGCCACAGGAGCAAAAAGAGGAATGGCAGGCAGATGTCATGGAACTTCAGGAAGAAGTGATTTTTGACAAGAATGAAGCCATGAAAGGTACGGTTTTGTATGCGTTTATTGAAGGACAGGTTGCGGATGAAAACAATACCTATGTCGGCAGAACCTACCGGGATGCACCGAATGTAGACGGATATATTTTTATCAATACAGACGAAGAACTTTTAACCGGAGATATTGTAAAGGTTAAAGTTACCGGTGCATATGAATATGACCTGATCGCAACGATCGTAAAATAGGAGGAACAATTATGAATTTACCAAATAAATTAACGACTTTCCGTGTGATTCTTATTCCGTTTTTTGTATTTTTCCTGTTAGCTCCATACTTTGAAGGATACGGAAATTACATTGCGCTTGTTATTTTTATTGTTGCAAGTCTGACGGATTTTCTGGATGGAAAAATTGCAAGAAAATACAATCTTGTAACAAATTTCGGAAAGTTTATGGACCCGCTGGCGGACAAGCTTCTGGTCTGTTCTGCATTGATCTGTCTGATCGCACTTGACAGAATTCCGGCATGGATTGTTATTGTGATTATTTCCCGCGAGTTTATTATCAGCGGATTCCGTCTGATTGCTGCAGACAATGGTGTGGTGATCGCAGCAAGTTACTGGGGCAAGTTTAAAACGGCATCCCAGATGGTTACTGTGATTCTTCTGGTACTGAACATTCAAAATACCGTATTTACAGTACTTGGAACGGTATTTATTTATATTTCCCTGGTACTTACCGTCGTATCGTTGATTGATTACATCGCAAAAAACAAAGAAGTATTAAAGGATCAGAACTAATGAAAATTGACAGACTTTTGGCAGAACATCAGCTGCTGGTGACAACAGCCGAGAGCTGTACCGGAGGACTGGTTGCCTCTGCACTGGTAGATATTCCGGGAATTTCTGAATATTTTAAAGAGGGGTATATCACCTATGCCCCGGAAGCAAAAGAAAAAATACTGGGTGTGTTGCCGGAGACCATTGCCGATTATGGAGTTGTGAGTGAGCAGACGGCACAGGAAATGGCAAGGGGTGCAGCAAAACAGGCACACGCGGGATGCGCGGTGGCTACGACGGGAGTTGCCGGACCTGGGGGAGGAACTTTAAAGACTCCGGTGGGAACAGTCTGTTTTGGATGTTTTGTGCAGGGAAAGGTGTTTTCCAAAACAGAACATTTTACCGGTACAAGAAGTGAAGTAAGACATGCGGCTGCAGCATATGCCATTGCATTTCTGGAGCGTTGTATTATCAAAACATATGGAGGAACCTTATGCGAATCATAGCAGGAACAGCGCGCAGCCTGCCGCTGAAAACAATCGAGGGGCTGGAAACACGTCCGACGACAGATAAGATCAAAGAAACATTATTCAATATATTACAGAACGATGTGCCGGGATGTTATTTTCTGGATCTGTTTGCAGGCAGTGGACAGATCGGGTTAGAAGCGATCAGCCGCGGTGCTTTGTATGCGGTTTTCATTGAGAACAACCGGAAGGCGGCCAAATGCATTGAAGACAATATTGCATTCACGAAATTCACAAAGGAGTCCAAACTGCTCACCACGGATGTGATCAGTGGAATCAGCAGTCTGGAGGGAAAATATACATTTGACATTATTTTTATGGACCCGCCATACCGGCAGGGACTCGAAGAAGATGTGCTGCGCTTCCTTTCAAAGTCAAGTGTGTTGAAACCGGATACCATGATTATCGTGGAAGCATCGCTGGATACAGATTTTTCTTATCTGGATGATCTGGGATTTTCTGTGGTGAAGTTCAAAAAATATAAGACAAACATGCATGTCTTTATTCAACAAAAGAGGGTATAACAAATATGAAAAAAGCAATTTATCCGGGAAGTTTTGATCCATTGACATTCGGACATATGGATATCATCAACCGCGCTTCAAGAATTGTGGACGAGCTGGTGGTCGGAGTGCTCAACAACAGCGCAAAAAATTCGTTGTTTTCTTTAGAAGAACGTGTTAGTATGATAGAAGAGATGACAAAGGATATTCCAAACGTTACGGTGGCATCCTTTGATGGTCTGCTGGTAGATTTTATGAATAAAATAGATGCTACCATTATTGTGCGGGGGCTTCGTGCTGTGACAGATTTTGAGTATGAGCTGCAGATTGCACAGGCAAACCATGTGCAGGATTCCAATATTGAAACCATTTTCCTGACAAGTGACCTTTCTTATTCTTATTTAAGTTCGACAATTGTCAAGGAATTTGCATCATACGGTGGAGATATTTCTAACTTTGTACCGGAGCGTTTTATTGAACGGATTTATAAGAAATATGAAAACAGATAGGAGAGATTTTCACTATGAGCAGTAAGATGGAACAGATTATTGAGGAAATCGAAGAGTATATTGAAGGCTGTAAATTTCAGCCGCTTTCAAGTACCAAGATTATTGTCAACAAAGAAGAATTAGAGGAACTTATTGCGGAGCTTCGTGCGAAGACTCCGGAAGAAGTAAAACGCTACCAGAAGATTATCAGCAATAAGGAAGCAATCTTAGCAGATGCTCAGGCAAAGGCAGATCAGATCATTGCCCAGGCACAGGTACAGACCAACGAGCTTGTCAGTGAGCATCAGATTATGCAACAGGCGTATGCCCAGGCAAATGAGGTTGTTATGATTGCAACCAAGCAGGCCCAGGAAATCTTAGACAATGCCACCAATGAGGCAAACAGTCTGCGTGTCAATGCCATGGGATATGCGGATGATCAGCTGCACGAGATTGAGGAAGTTTTATCCAATTCCATCGAGACTTCTCAGGCTCGATATGACAGTCTGATTTCTTCGCTGCAGGGATTTCTTGACGTAGTGACAAAGAATCGGGCGCAGCTGTTTCCACAGACAGAAGCAGCAGAGGAGCAGACAGCCGCTTCTGCCGGACAGGCAACAGAGTCTACAGAGGAACCGCAGATTACCAATATCTCTGCTTCAGATGAGGATGCCAAGGAAGAGTAAAGGAATACAACATCCAACGGTTAGCAGT
>DLQV01000076.1:0-5375 GCA_002474415.1 Lachnospiraceae bacterium UBA7598 | reverse complement strand
CCAACGGTTAGCAGTAAGAGGATTGTTTTCTGCAATACATAGTTTCGGATGGAAAGACCGGTATTGCAAAGGATGGAAGAAACCTGAAAGATGCCGGACAGACCTCCCCAGGATAGAAATAACACGACCAGAAGAGATTTTATCTGTCTGGTGCAGGCGGATGTGGAAAGCAGTGCAATGCCGTTTGTAACTTCTAAGAATCCGGTGGCGGTCAGCGAAAACCAGTGCGTCGGAAACGGCAGTGTCTGCAGTATTTCGCAGAAAATAGAAAACAGGATGATATAGCCGCATATTTTGATCATGGTTTCGAATCCGTGGACAATGCCGGCATCAATGATTTGCATATCCATATGAAATCTTGATGCCGTTTCTTTTTGTGTAGAAGAAGGGATTCTGTGATATAATAGCAGCATGCTCATTCCATATAAAAACGGAATGCCATAGATCAGAAAAAAGTATACGGGAGATAACGGAAGCTGCATAATTTCCTGAATGGCAGTTATGACAAATATGGGACTTAAGTTGTTTGTAAAGCAGCATAAGGCAGAGGCTTTTTCTCTGGAAATATAGTTACTGCTGTAAAAGTCAGCAGTCAGTTTGCAGCCGATAGGAAATCCAAACAAAAAACCACACAGTACGATGTAACAGGTGGAAAATTTTTTGGGAAGAATTTCACTGCGCAAAATGACATACGAGAGGACACAAAAAGGAAGCAGCGTCGGAAGAATCTGTGTAAACCACAGACGCAGTCCTTGTTTCGATGCCGAAACTGCCGCGTGGGGGAAACAGATAAAAAACAAAAACAGTGTGCAACTGAGAAGAACAAATACTAATTTTTTCATAATACAGTTTATGTGAGACAGGAGGAGTATATGAGCACATTAGAGCATTTATATCCGGAAAGGGTATTTTATTATTTCAAGCAGATCGCAGCAATTCCGCATGGATCGGGAAACACCAAAGCGATCAGTGATTATCTGGTAAAATTTGCAAAAGAACATGCACTGACCTGGTATCAGGATGAAGCAAACAATGTGGTTCTTGTCAAGGAAGCATCCAAAGGCTATGAAAAGGCTTCGGCGATTATCATTCAGGGACACATGGATATGGTCTGTGAAAAAGAAAAAGACTGTGATCTTGACATGGAAAAAGAAGGGTTGCGTCTGTATGTAGATGGGGATTTCCTGAAAGCAGAAGGGACAACGCTTGGCGGAGATGATGGAATTGCAGTGGCATATGCGTTGGCAATTTTGGAATCAGAGGAAATTTCCCATCCAAAATTGGAAGTTGTAATTACCGTGGATGAAGAAATTGGAATGTTAGGAGCCGCTGTCATGGATCTGTCCATGCTGACCGGACATACCATGTTAAACATTGACAGTGATGAAGAGGGAATTTTCCTGACCGGCTGTGCGGGCGGTATGGCATTAAATGTTTCCATTCCCGTAACCCGTGTCAGACAGACGGGAAAGAAACTTTCTCTTATTGTGACCGGGCTTTCCGGCGGACATTCCGGCAGTGAGATCGACAAAGAACATGGAAATGCAGATCTTTTGATGGGGCGCCTGCTGTATGGAATCTTTTCGCGTTCTCCGTTTGGAATTCTCACTTTACATGGTGGATTAAAGGACAATGCGATTCCAAGAGAATGTGAGGCAGAAATCCTGATTCCGGAAGAAAATACGCAGATTGTCTGTGAATATGTAAAAGAACTGGATGAAATACTCAAAAAAGAACTGGTGGAGACAGATCCGGGCGTGCATGTGCTTGTAGAAGAACAGGACAATGCCGAAGCCGAAATATTGGATTATCATTCGGTAAGCCGTGTGATTTTTTATCTGCGCAATGTGCCAAACGGAATCCAGCATAGGAGCCAGCAGTTAAATGGTCAGGTAGAAACTTCATTAAATCTGGGAATTCTGGAATTGAAAGAAGAGGCTTTGACTTCGCTTACTTCGATCCGAAGCAGTGTCGGAACCCGCAAAGAAGATCTGTGTGCACGTGTCACGATGCTTGTGGAGATGCTTGGAGGAGAAGCGGAAGTGGAAGGCGATTATCCGGCATGGGAGTATCGCACGGATTCTGCGCTGCGCCCACAGGTAGAAAAAGTATACGAAGAGCTGTTTCATAAAAAACCGGTATTTTCTACGATTCATGCCGGTTTGGAATGTGGTTTGCTTTCTGAAAAGATTCCGGATCTCGACTGCGTTTCTTTCGGACCGGACAATTTTGACATTCACACGCCAAACGAGCATTTATCCATTTCTTCTACCGGAAGAGTATGGGATTTCCTTGTTGCGTTTCTGCAACAGGCAAACGTATGATTCGCCTGGACAAATTCCTGGCAGATTCCGGCGTCGGCACACGCACCGATGTGAAAAAACGAATCCGCGAAGGAAGAATTACGGTAAATGATGCAGTGGCAAAAAAACCGGAACTTAAGGTTGATCCGGAACAGGATCAGATTCTGTTTGATCATCGTCCGGTGATTTATGAGAAGTATTCCTATTATCTCTTTCACAAACCGGCGGGCTGTGTGACGGCAAGATGTGACCGGTTAAACCAGACGGTTATGGATTTCTTCCCGGAGTCCATGCGAAAAGAGTTTGCACCGGTCGGAAGACTGGATAAGGATACCGAAGGGCTTTTGCTGATTACAAATGACGGAGAACTCACGCATCGCCTGCTGTCACCGGCCTACCATGTCAAAAAAACATATTATGTACAGGTAGACCGGAAAATTCCGGATACGGCGGTGGAACAATTTGCAGAGGGTGTAGACATTGGCGATGAGAAGCGTACACTTCCGGCAGATCTCAAAATCCTTGGGGACTGTGAGGCGGAACTTACGATTTCGGAGGGTAGATTTCACCAGGTGAAGCGTATGTTTGCATCGGTTGGATGTAAAGTGACATATCTGAAACGGATCTCCATGGGAACACTAACGCTTGGAACCTTAGAAAAGGCAACTTACCGTAAGCTTACGGAACAGGAACTGGCTTCCCTGAAAAAAGAAGCGGAAAATAAACAATCATCAGGAGTATAAAATTATGTACGAAGGGTATCTGCCGATTTCAAAACAGGATATGCAGGAACGCGGAATCGAACAACTTGATTTTGTATATGTGTGCGGAGACGCATATGTAGATCATCCGTCGTTTGGTCATGCAATCATTGCGAGACTGCTGGAGGCACATGGCTATACGGTGGGAATTATTGCGCAGCCGGACTGGAAGGATGATGCTTCCATTTCCGTGCTTGGCGTTCCAAGACTTGGCTTTTTGGTTTCTGCCGGAAATATGGATTCTATGGTAAATCATTATTCGGTATCAAAAAAACGCCGTGCAACCGATTCCTATACGCCGGGAGGTGTAATGGGAAAGCGACCGGATTACGCTACCGTGGTATACTGTAATCTGATCCGGCATACATACAAGAAGACCCCGATCATTATCGGTGGAATTGAAGCCAGTCTGCGTCGTCTGGCACATTACGATTACTGGTCCAACAAGGTGAAACGTTCGATCCTGCTCGATTCCGGTGCAGATCTGATTTCTTATGGAATGGGAGAACACAGTATTATTGAAATTGCAGATGCATTGAATGCCGGAATCGATGTGCATGATATTACCTTTATTGACGGAACCGTATTTAAAACAAAAAACCGGGATCTGATCTATGATGCCATTGAATTGCCGGATTATGACGAGATCAAAGAAAATAAGCGCTCGTTTGCGCAGAGTTTTTATAAGCAGTACTGCAATACGGATCCGTTTTCCGGAAAACGCCTGTTTGAGCCTTACGGCGGAACCACATTTGTTGTGCAGAATCCACCGGCAAAGCCGTTGACACAGGCGGAAATGGATGAAGTCTATGCACTTCCGTATATGCGAAATTATCATCCGTCATATGAAAAAGACGGAGGGGTTCCTGCGATCCGGGAGATTAAGTTTTCCCTGATCAGCAACCGCGGATGTTTTGGCGGATGCAGTTTCTGTGCACTGACGTTTCATCAGGGCAGAATTATCCAGACGAGAAGCCATGAGTCGATTATTGATGAGGCAAAACAGATCATTCAGGAACCGGACTTCAAAGGGTATATCCATGATGTAGGAGGACCTACGGCAAATTTCCGTGCACCGGCATGCAAAAAGCAGATGACCAAGGGTGCCTGTCCGACGAAGCAGTGCCTGTTTCCGAAACCATGTAAGAATCTGGAGGTAGATCACAAGGATTACATTGCCCTGCTGAAAAAACTGCGGGTACTTCCGGGTGTGAAAAAAGTATTTATCCGTTCGGGTATCCGGTTTGATTATCTGATGTATGATAAGGATCGTACATTTTTGCGGGAACTGTGCGAGCATCATGTGAGCGGGCAGTTGAAGGTGGCACCGGAACATATCAGCAATACTGTTTTACAGAAACTGGGAAAGCCCAGTGTGGAAGTGTATAACAGTTTTGTAAAAGCGTACAAAGATATGAATAAAAAAATCGGAAAAGAGCAGTATCTTGTTCCATATCTGATGTCCTCCCATCCGGGGTCGACGCTGAAAGAAGCGATCGAACTGGCAGAGTATCTGCGGGATTTAGGTTACATGCCGGAACAGGTACAGGATTTTTATCCGACACCGTCAACGATTTCTACCTGCATGTATTATACCGGGCTGGATCCGCGGACGATGGAACCGGTATATGTGGCAACCAATCCGCACGAAAAAGCCATGCAGCGTGCACTGATCCAGTATCGCAACCCGAAAAATTACGATCTGGTACATGAAGCACTAATCAAAGCGGGACGCCAGGATCTCATCGGATTTGATTCCAAATGTCTGATCCGTCCGCGCCGGCCGAAAAAAGATGCAGGTACTTCCTACCGGTCATCCAGACAGGGAAAGAAGGCACCGGCAGGCAAGGCTGCTGCAGGCAAGAGTGTAACATCAAAACACAAAAAGAAAACCATCCGCAACATCCATAAAAAGAAGTAGGAAACGTTATGAAAACATTTACCATTGGCACGAATGAAGCCAACCAGCGGTTTGATAAATATTTAAAAAAACTGCTGCCCAATGCATCGGTCAGCTTTTTATATAAGATGCTTCGAAAAAAGAATATTACGTTGGACGGGAAAAAAGCGACCGGGAAGGAGACACTGCAAAAAGGCGCGCAGGTAGCGGTATTTTTCAGTGATGAGACGTTACAGAAATTTATGCAGGACACCAGACAACTGCAGGAAGAATTTCAGATGCTGCAGCGTCTGCCAATGAAAGGGCTTTCCATCATTTATGAAGATGCGGATATTCTCATTGCAGATAAGCCATACAATATGCTTTCCCAGAAAGCCAAAGAACAGGATCTGTCTGCCAATGAATATCTGT
>DLQV01000233.1 GCA_002474415.1 Lachnospiraceae bacterium UBA7598 | reverse complement strand
CGGTTTCCAGAGGTTTCTCATCACCATATTTTACAGCCAGATCGATAAAATCAAAGTAATTGTTGTAAAGTTCCGGATAATCGGATACCTTTGCTTCACCCTTCTCAAACTTTGCGATCAGATCGGAAGTAGAAATTCCTGCATCCTTTGCTGCTGCATCCAGGAAATGCTGCCAGATATGTTTAAATACCCACCACTCATTAAAACCTGTGGTAAATGGCTGATAACCTTTTGCAGAAATCTTTTCACATGCATCTTTCATAGCAGAAACGGTACTTGGGAATTCCGTAATGCCACATTCTTTAAAGATATCTTTGTTATACACAATACCGAAATAATTTCCCTTAATTGCCACACCATAGCATCCTTTTCCTTCGGATGGGCTCTGCATGGTTGCTGCCACAGAATCAAGCATTGTCTCGGTCAATGGCTGCCCGGTCAGATCGTAAGAATACTCTTTATAAGTATCAATCTCTTTTCCGGAAGTTGATGAGAAAATATCAGGAATCTCACCGGAATTTAATTTTGCCTTCAACAGTGTCGGATAATCATTTTGCGTGGTTTCGTAATTGATTGTTACATTTGGAGCTACTTTTTTGTATTCATCAATCAGTTCTCCTATCGCATCTGCATACTCCGGCTGGCTGATAAACATATAGATTTCTCCGGAATCATCACTTTTTGCGGATGCCGACTGGCTGGAATCTCCACTGCCTCCTCCGGAAGAACCACAACCTGCCAACATTGTTACCCCCATTGCTGCACAAAGAATAGCGCTTAAAAATTTTTTCTTCATAAGAATACCCTCCTTTATCCTTTTACTGCACCGGCTACAACACCTTCTACAATATGTTTCTGTAACAGAACGAATACGATGATGGACGGAACTACCGTCAGAACCATTGCGGTCAACGCATAATTCCACTTGGTATTCATCTGACCCACAAATGTATAAGCTGCAAGTACCAGTGTTTTTGTTTGATTGTTACTATTTACCATGAGGAGTGGAAGCAGGAAATCATTCCATATCCACATAACATCCAGAACAATTACCGTAACTGTAACCGGCTTTAAAAGCGGGAAAATAACAGATATAAATGTACGGAATGTGGATGCTCCGTCAATGGTTGCGCTTTCATCAAGTTCCTTTGGCACGGTTTTCATAAAGTTGTAGAAAATAAATGTTGCCATCGGAATACCAAATCCCCAATACTGAATGCCAAGTCCGATTTTGCTTCCGGACAGATGCAGTACGTTCATGGACTTTAACAGTGTAATCATGATCGTCTGAAACGGGATCAGCATCGGTGTTGTAATAATCACATATGCAATCTTTGTGTATCTTCCATCTTTACGGTCCAGCATATATGCTGCCATGGAAGAAAAGATGACAATTCCGGCAATACCAATCACGGTAATGATCACGTTGTTTCGGAACAGCAATGCATAATCCATTTTTTGGATTACATATGTATAGTTGCTCAAATCAAAATGCTTTGGAAATGCCAATACATCTGCAACAATCTCGCCAAATGGTTTGAAGGAATTCATAAACATCAGATATACCGGATAAATAAATACAATGGCAATCAGAATCAGGCAGATGATCATAATCCATAAATTTCTTTTACGTTTTGCTTTCAGACTCATTAGATTTCTACCTCCTTCCGGCTAAATGCTTTCAGTACCAGCTGCGTTACAACCAATACAAATAAGAAGTAAATAATGGATTCTGCGGAACCTAATCCATAATTATTATTGGTAAATGCTTCCTTGTAAATCTGTAACGTAACACTGTTGGATGCAGTTCCCGGACCACCTTTGGTTAATGCCAGAATGATATCGAAAACTTTCAGTCCATTGGTTAATGACATAAAAATGCAAGTCGTAAAAGACGGTCCCAACAGTGGAAGTGTTACTTTAAAGAACGACTGTCTGGAATTTGCACCATCCACAACCGCTGCTTCCAAAACATCTTTTGGAACAGCCTGCAATCCTGCGATGTAAAGTACAATGTAAAAACCAAGTGACTGCCATACGCCAACCAGCACAACGGAGAAAAATACCAGTTTGGAATCGCCAAGCCAACTGTAATTCCAGAAGTTCCATCCGGTGATCTCATACAGTTTCTGAAATCCATTGGTAAAAATGAATTTCCATACAAATCCAACAATTGTCATACTCATGATATATGGAATAAAAAATACGCCCCTCAGGAAATTGGCTCCTTTAAACTTCTTTGTCAGCATTACTGCCAAAGCAAGTGCAATCACATTGGAGAAAATCACAAAGCAGATCGTATACTTTGTAGTAAATCCAAGTGCCGGAAAGATTCCCGAAACCAGTATCTCACCACGGATGAAAACGGTCATCTGTGCTATTATCACACTTTAGTCTCTGTTTCCACCCAGGAGGTTCAGGCCGTTGTCCGTCTGTCACTAAAAGCGAAAAGTCTAGAAACATTAAAAACAAATCATGCTTCCAGCCATGAAAGCATCCTGATACTCAACAACAGGCAAGAGCTTCTTTACAGCGGAAATAATGCTTCTGTAAAATTTTCAGATGTTTCCAAAGCTCTGAAAAACAAGAAAAATATTTTGTGTTCGGGAAATAACAATTATATCATGACAAGCACAACCAGTCAGGTTTCCGGCATTACCTTTATCTGTCTGATTCCGGAACATCTGATCAATATGGAAATCCAGCAGCTGGAAAAAAACGTACAGATCAAAGCCGTTATTATCTGGCTGATCTCGCTTCTTTTGATCTATCCGTTTCTCCTGCTCATAACCGCGCCCATCAAACGCCTCTCCCTGCAGATGTCCAAAACCGGGGAAGGGGACTTTACCACACGGGCACATGAAGGGGGAAGCCTTGAAATCTGTGAGCTGTCCAACAGCTTTAATTCTATGGTAAAACATATTTATAAACTGATCCGAAAAACGTATATTGCGGAACTGAATGCAAAAGATGCCCGGCTTGCCGCTTTGGAGGCCCAGATCAACCCCCATTTTCTATACAATACCCTGCAGGCTATATCTACCGAGGCATTGCTCAACGATCAGATGAAAATCCATCGCATGATTACCTCTCTGGCATCCAATCTGCGATACACGATCAAAGGAAGCGTGCTCGTACCCTTAAGTGCCGAGATGGAATATGTAAAAAATTATATTTTTCTTCAGGAAATGCGGAAAGACGATATCTTCGAATTTCATGCTGACATCGACGAAGCTGCCGAAAACTGTATGATTCCAAAAATCAGTATACAAACGCTCATTGAAAATTCCATTATCCATGGAAGAAGTCAGAATGATTTTCAAATTCATATCTCTCTGACCGTAAAAAAACAGGAAGATACCATTGTGATCACAGAGGAAGATGATGGATGCGGTATCTCTGAGGAACGCTTAGCTGCCATCCAGCGCTCCTTTGAAGTCCAGAAAACAACCGGACAGGATGGAATCGGACTTGCCAATCTGTATAATCGTCTGCAGATTTTGTATGAAAAACCAACAAATTTTAAGATTGAATCCAAAGAAGGCGTGTATACCCGGATTACCCTTGTACTCCCTGCCGCACCGAACCATTCAAAAGATATTTTCAGAAAGAAGGAATAAGATTTATGTTTAAAGCATTGATTATCGATGATGAAAAACCTGTACAAATTGCCGTGTCAAAACTCGGACGCTGGAGCTATTACGGCATTGAGCCACCGGCGACGGCAATTAATGGAAAAGATGGACTCTCTTCCATGCGGGAACTCCATCCGGATCTGGTTTTCGTCGACATGAATATGCCAGTCATGGATGGATGTACCTTTTTGGAGAAAGCCCATCAGGAATTTCCAGACAGTCAGTACATCGTCATCAGTGGATATGATGAATTTCATTATGCGCAACAGGCGCTTCGTTTTGGTGCATGTGATTATCTCCTGAAACCCGTTGAAGAAAACACCTTAAATTCTGCAATCGAAAAAGCGTTACACCGCATCAATCCGGATCTGGTATTTGGCCAGAATCCTGTGGAAACTACCAATGCATCCCCGGAAGAAGTCATTTCAATCATCAAAGAGTTTGTGGAAAGCAACTACTGCACCAATATCAAAATTTCCATGTTTGCAGATAAATATTTCTTTTCACAGGAATATCTCAACAAACTCTTCAAAAATAAATATGGTTATACCATCTACGAATATGTGTTAAAGCTTCGCATGGAACGTGCCAAAGAACTCTTAGAGCAACCCGACATAAAAATCATGGATATTGCGGAGCGCTTAGGCTATGCCGATAACCACTATTTCAGTAAGGCATTCCGGACTTATTACCATGTCACGCCAACGCAATACCGCAATCAGCTGCAGAACCCTTAAGGGTTCTGCACGCGTGTCCACACCTGCATTTCGTTTTCTCCACGGTTTGCCCATGTGTAATACGGAATATAATGTAAACGTACCTTTTTCTTTTGTGGCTTTTGATAAATATGATAGAGTGTTTCCTCTGCATCTGCACACTCTATCAGCCTCCACCCGTCTATCTCTACCGTTTTGACAGTTGTATCGCAGATTTTTCCATCAGAAACGGATGCATGCATATCCGTATCCACCAGCAGTTCATGTAAATTCTTTCCGTTATCTTTCTCTTCCAGGCAATAAACCACCGGCCCCCGCATAATTGCTGCCTTGCCAATATCCTCCCGGACACGTTCCGATGCCACAAACATCTGAACCTCCATTGGAAAATCAATGCAGAAGGTCTCCTCTCCGTTCCACTCTTTTTTCAAATACAGATATCCATCTTTTTCTTTCTGCCCGACATTCTCTATGCTAGAAATTGTATAATTACTGCACCAGCCCGGTATCCGGAGTGCCAGTGTCATTTCCGTGTTCTTAGCCTGCACATGGATCTGTACCTTTCCTTCCCATGGCATATCCGATACCATCTGCACTTTTACCGTCTTTCCATCTACTGTCTTTTCCACATTGCTTCCCATATACAGATGCACAAACAGCGTATCCTCGTTTTCTGTAAATGCATACGATCCGATGGAACTGATCAGACGTGCCAGATTAGGCGGACAGCATGCACAGCCAAACCATTTCTGCCGTACCGGTTTCACATGGAATTTCCGTTCATCTTTATGGCATGCCTCCGGAAGCACTTCAAGCGGATTCACATAGAAAAAGCTTTTTCCATCCAGAGCCATTCCGCTTAACACACCGTTATACAATGCCCGTTCCATGGCATCTGCATATTTTGCGTCCGGCGCAATTTCCAGCATACGCCGTGCCCAGAACATTAATCCGATGGACGCACAAGTCTCTGCATATGCAGTATCATTCGGGAGATCATAAGGAAAAGAAAATGCTTCTCCCAAATGTGTCGCTCCGATTCCTCCTGTAATATACATTTTTTCTTTTGTTACGTTATTCCAAAGCCGGATACATGCCTGATACAATTCTTCATCCTTTGTAATACGTGCAATATCCGCCATACCAGAATACAGATATACGGCACGGACCGCATGGCCAAAAGCCTCATCCTGCTGCCGCACTGGCAGATGTGCCTGATGATAGCTGTGCCGCAGCTCATTTTCATGCCCTTTCTTTACAGTTTCCGGATGTTCTTTATCAAAATAATATGGTCTCGTACCTCTTTCATCTATAAAAAAGCGGCTTAAATCCAGATACTTCTGTTCTCCCGTAACTTCATAAAGACGAACGAGTGCCATTTCTGCAATTTCATGGCCTGGATACCCTTTACATTTTCCTTCCTCCGGGCCAAAATAATCGGCTGCATAATCTGCAAATCGTTCTGCTGCACGAAGTAATTTATCCTTTCCTGTTGCCTCATAATATGCCACAGCCCCTTCGATCAGATGCCCCATGCAGTACAATTCATGATGATCCCGCAAATTTGTAAAAATACCGTCTTTTCCATTGATGATATAATATGTATCCAGATATCCGTCTTCCTGCTGTGCTGCACATACAATATCAGTCGCAGCATCTGCCACCTTTTCCAGATCCGGATCCGGGTGCTGAGTCAGCGAATATCCGACCGCTTCCATCCACTTGGAAAAATCCGTATCCTGAAATACGTATCCATAAAACTCATCTTTGAGATTTTTGGGATCTTCCGGTAACATTTCAAATCCACGATATGTATATACCGGTTCTTTGTACGCGGCTCCCTGCTCCTTCTTTTTCTCATTCATTTCGGCTGCCACTTTAAAATTGTGCATACAATAGCTCGGTGCCGCGCCTTCTACTTTATCATTTAATGCGTTCCACTGGTAAGGGATCACTTCCGTGCGCACCAGCTCCATCTCGTTTTTCCAGAAATCATCTGTAATCTGCATCCTGCGCAATGAAACAGGATATGAAAATTTTTCTTTTTCCATATGTATTCCTCCTAATGTATAATTAAGAAATCACTATCCATTTTGCCTTCTTTGTTATATACTTATAGTATATATTTTATGGCAAAAGTTCCATTGTCAAATCGGAAAACAGCATGTACAAAATGGAAAGGAATCTGATATGGTATTATTGGAAAAGATGACAATGCACACGATCAACAGTGGTAATTACGTAACTTCCGTCAACGGAATGATTCATCCTGACCGCATTATGAAAGAACATGATTTTTTATATATGCTTGATGGCAGCTGGGAAATCTGTGAAAATCAGGAAACTTATCCGATGCAGAGCGATGATCTGCTGATTCTTCCTGCCGGAAGACACCATTATGGGAAAAAGTTCTGCAACCCGGGAAACCGACATATGTATCTGCATGTGCAGCCTACCCAGGCAGAGTGTCTCCCTTCTGCACCTCTTTCCCCTTCTCTTTGCTCTTTTCCTTCTCTGTTGCACTGTCAGTCTGATATGCGTATCCGACAGCTTATGCAGGAAATGATTTCTCTTACCTGGTCACAGACATCCGAACGGGAAAACCGTCTTTCCCTGCTGTTTTCTCTGCTGCTTTGCGAAATTTCGGAATTATGTGCCAATAAAACAAACCGGATGATCTCCGATCCCATTGTCGAAGAAGTCATCCGGCTGATTCACGCAACCCCACAAACCTTTTTTTCTGCACATGAAATTGCTTCCCGCTATTTTATTTGTGAACGTACATTAAACAATCGATTCCATCAGGCCTTTGGAAAAACCTTTTCCGCTTTTCAGATGGAATCCAAACTCGAAATGGTTCGTCAGTTTCTTCTTACCCAGCCGGAAACCACTTTACGGGAGGCTGCACTAAATTATGGATTTTACGACGAATTCCATTTGAGCAAAGCTTTTAAAAAACAATTTGGAATATCCCCTTCCAAATACAGAAAGTCGTTCTGTCAATATCTTGTATCCACATAGAACCCGCTTTCCTGTAACTCCTTCTGGGTGATCTTTCTGCCCCAGTGAACGGTATCATTATAATTTCCTTCCACTACCGTGAGCGTATTTCCCTTTTTCTGTAATACGGTAACGGAATGTTCATTCCCGATCCGGATATGATCTCCCACTTTGATCTTATTAAAATTCTGGTGTCTTGTAACCGGTGCATATTTACCAAATATTTTGTCACTGATTTCTCCACACAATGCAATACAGCCATAGCACTCACAATTTGTAGCTTCCCAGAAATATTCTTCATTTTCGTTGGTCCAGGACATTCCTTCTTTGTATATCTTTTTCATCGCCATGAGCTTACTTCTGGCCTGCTTCTGCGTAATTTTTTTGCTCACGCCAACCTTGCAGGTCATAGAGCCAAGCAGATTTCCGCCCGACACCGAAATCATTGCTTTTCCCGGTTTTTTGGCTTTCACAAGTCCGTTCTGTGTGACACTTGCAATCTTCGTATCCGAAGATTTCCACACCATCTTTCCGGTCGTTCCATTACACACAAGCTGCTTTGTTCCTCCAACACGGAGTGCCACATCATATGTGTTTAACGATGCAGTGCCAACGATTTCTATATTTTTCTGAGTGCTGCTTGCCGCCATAACCACTCCCTCTGAGGGATACTGGAAAAGAACGCACACGAAAAGTATAAAACTGATCCATCTCTTTATATATCTCTTCACAACTACAACCTCCTTTAAGCGATTACGAAAGAACGCAGCATCATTCCATGATCTGTTTTACAACACCTTCAACGTAACTCTTTTCTATATTCTATAATCATGCGACTTTTGCTGTCAATAGTTTTCCCTGCGATCGAGCATGGAAAACAGATGAAGTTACTGTTCACAGGTCAATGGTATTTAGATAAATATTTGTGGTTCTGAATCGGATGAGTTTAAAAGGAATCTTACAGGTCAAATAGGCGAGAAAAAGCCAAATCAATGGTGGATTTATTTTTTCTCCCACGACAAATAAGCAGATTTTCATCTGCTTCAAGAAATGCTATAATACAAATGATGATACTGTTTACGCAGCTCTATATATTAGGTATTTTGGTTTCCTAAAGTGAGCGGTTTTAAGTCTTGGAAATTGCCTGCCCGGGCGGACGGGAATCAATTCTTTTTTTAACAGTGCCATCACATCTATTGATTCTACCTCCGTGAGCAGACGGAGGTAGATCCTGCAAATATGGGCTGCTACTGAAAAATTTATTGCATATGTATATTTACAGTTGCCTTGAGAACATATTGTGGTGTTTATCATAAATTCAGTAGCATTATAAGCAATCAATTTTGCCCAGATTTCCTGTTTGATAAAATCCGGTTTATAGCTGTGGTAAAAGCTCAGTCCGATCGTATATTTGAGCTTTCTAAACGATGTTTCTATTCCCCATCTGAGATTATAAACTTCTTTGATTTTTTCAGGAGGAAATGATTCTTCTGGAAGATTTGTTACGATACATTCATATGAATCTTCAGATATGGAAAACCTTACAATGCGAAATTTCAGATTATAAGTATCTTCAGAACCATATTTTATATAATCAAAGGATGCCGCATGATCAACATATCTCCGGTAGTATCCCTCAGGAACTTGAATCGTTTTACGATGAGATCTTGTGAGGGTTACATGAACAATTATGTCAAATTCATCGGTATCCGGGAAATCGAAGTTGCCAATCAATCCTTTGCTGTAGATATCTTTGGTACGAAAAAGAAAATACTGTCCTTTTTCAATGACGTGAGCCATGTTATTGTATGAGCAGTATCCCCTGTCGCCAATAAAAATTGATTTTGTATCAGGTACAAGTAAGTGTCTGTCTACAAGACTGCAAAAAGCAGCAAATTCATCTTTTTGGTGGGCGGGCTGTATTAGCGCATCTGTATAAATATGCTGGTTCAGATCGTATAATGCGTTTATGTGCATACTGTAAAAACCAGAGGCAGAATGACCTTCAGAAATATAATACTCATCGGAAGCAAAACGAGGCAAACTTGAAAAAGATATGGTAGAACCATCCGTTGCAATATATTGATAATTGGAATCATATTGCACTGTTTCAGACTCCATGTATGAATTTGTAAATTCATGAAAAACAGCTTTGAAAGCGTCAGGCTTTAATTGAGATCGTCTCTGATTTAAAGCAGAGACAGTTGGAGTTTCCTGTGACAGCATATAAAAATCAAGGAATTCACATTTCGTTGATGAGCCGCCCTGTGAGATGAGATAAGAAATAACATTTTCTGCTGGTAATTTACGGACACGGGAATAATCTTTTCCGGGATTGCAGACATAGGAATCAATATCGGAGCAAATCTTGTAAATGGAATTGGTAAGGGTTTCTTTAAGTTTCGTGCATGACATAATAATAAGCCTCCTGAATTAGAATGAATTTTTAGTTCTAATTCAAGGGCCGCTTTCGTTACCTTTAAAATAATCAGTAACGAAAGCGGCCACACATTTTGGCTTGATTGTCAAGAGCTATATATAATTTTTGTTAGACCCCTTGTTTAATATTTATTAGGAGTCGCTATCTAAATACCATTGGTTCACAGGTTACCCTGCGAACAGTAACTTCGCAGCT
>DLQV01000122.1:2863-4928 GCA_002474415.1 Lachnospiraceae bacterium UBA7598 | reverse complement strand
AGGAATGGTAAATGAATACTGGCTTTTTCCCACATACTGAATAATGGTTGCAGTTGCTCCGGTTTCTTCCAAAACCTCACGAATCGCCGTATCCTTATACTCTTCTCCCTGCTCCACAGTTCCTTTTGGCAGTACCCAGCCTTCATATCTGTTTCTGTAGTTCTTGTACAAAAGCAAAATCTTGCCACGAAAAATTACCACTCCGCCACAGCTTATTGCTTCAATCATTGCAATCCTCCCGTGTGCGAAAATTGCACCTTTGCGTGCAAACATTCATTATTTTCATAGCAAGTATATCATCTGTTAAAATATACGTCAAATACGTTCTTTGCAACCGGGACCGCATAGGTGCTTCCGGCACCACTGTTCTCTACAACAACTGCGATTGCAATATCTTTATACCCGTCTTTCTTTGCATATCCTACAAACCAGGCATTTGTCTGATCTGAAGTGTCTGATACCTGTGCCGTTCCGGTCTTTCCGGAAGCCTCATAAGACTGCCCGGATAATTTTCTTCCTGTTCCATCCGTGACAACCGCCCGCATATACTGCTGTAACAAACCGGCCTCTGTTTCCGTCATCAGTGTTGCATAGGTTTTCGGCTGATTACTGCTTACTTCCACTCCGGAATTATTTTGTATGTGATCCACCAGATACGGACGCATCAAAACTCCATCATGATCCACAGCACTTGCAATCAGTGCCATATGCAGTGGTGAAACCAGTGTTTTTCCCTGGCCGATTCCTGTTTCCATCGCCATCGCATTGCTATCTTTTTTGTCTAAAGAAAAACTGCTTTTTCCCGACTCAAAAGCAATCGGAAGACTCTGGTTAAACAGCATGCTGTCACAGGTCTGCTTGAATTTTTCCCGGTTCAGTGACAGTGATATATTGGCAAACGAAGAATTGCAGGAATTAGAAAACGAGCTTTTTAAGTTTTCCTGCCCATGATGCTTATTTCCCGCGCAGTGAATAGTCTGCCCGTCAACCGAAATAGAGCCACTGCAGTCAAACGCATACTGATCGTAGGTGGATGGATTCTCCCGATAATATTCCAAAGTAGTTAAGATCTTAAATACCGATCCCGGCGCATATTTTCCCTGCGTGGCGCGATTGTACAGCACCGTACTTCCCTCTGCCGTCAGACTGCCCCAGTCCTTTTTTACCGTATTCGGATCATAATCCGGTTTTGACACCATCGCAATGATTTTTCCGGTATCCGGTTCCATAACAATCACAGCTCCCTGGTAATTTCCAAGAGATTTGTACGCCACCTGCTGAATCTGTGCATCCAGTGTTGTGACAACGGTATCTCCCTGTGCTTTATTATCTGAAATATCATCTGCGATTCGCTTAAGAAAAAATTCATGAGAACGCAAAAGAGAAAAATTTTCCTGATTTTCCAGGCCTGCTTTTCCATTCACCGCATAACCAACGGCATGGGCAAACACACGTCCCTGCGGATAGCTTCTGGTCTGCGTTCCATCTGTGGATACTTTTGTTGTGGCAAGTACTTTGCCGTCTGCAGATACAATATCCCCACGGATCACATGATCCGAAAACAGATCCTGCAGGGAATTATACGGACTGTTGATAAACGATTCACTCTTACATACCTGAAAATAGACAAAATAAATCATCATAGACAGAAACACTGCTAAGAACAGATACATAATAACAAGAAATTCTTTATTGCTTTTCTTTGTCTTTTTCTTTTTTCTTTTCATGCTCTTCTGCCCCTTCTTCGTTTCTGTTCTTTTTTCTGTGTCCGACCGTCAAACTGCATAATATAAAGCCCCTGTATAATGCCAAACACAATCATGGTAGATAACAGAGAACTGCCTCCATAGCTGACCAGTGGAAGTGTCACTCCGGTTGATGGAATAAACTTGATGACACCACCGATCGTCAGAAATACCTGTAAGGCATACAGCGTTCCGAGTCCGACCGCCGTCAGACGGTAATAATTGTCCCGAAGTTTCATGGCAACATTCATGATCATAAAAAAGCAGCTGACACAGACCATAATCAGACACAGTGCAAAAACTCCTCCGAGTTCTTCCGA
>DLQV01000122.1:0-2837 GCA_002474415.1 Lachnospiraceae bacterium UBA7598 | reverse complement strand
GTTCTTCCGAGATTGCCGCGAAAACAAAATCCTTCGTCACCACCGGTATTTTTTCCGGAAGTCCCTGCCCAAGACCAAGTCCAAACCAGCCTCCGGTACCAATTGCAAACAGAGACTGGCATACCTGATACCCCGCCCCGTCAATGACTGCAAGCGGATTTGACCATGCCTGCACACGTGCCTGTACATGGTCAAACAGCCGGTATCCCAGCAGACTCGCCACGATCATAGCCAGTATTCCACCGCCAAAATACACAAATCTGCGCGTCGCCACATAGACCATAACCAGATAGGTAAAAAAGTACAACAGGGCTCCACCGAGATCTTTGGATGCAACCAGCATCAGAACAAAAACAGCCGAAAAAATGCTTGTCACCATGACCTGATGAAAATCCTGACGCTGATACAGCATGGATGCAATAAACATGACAAAAATAATTTTTACGAACTCCGAAGGCTGGATGGTCAAAGGACCGATCGACAGGGACAGCTTTGCCCCATAGCTTGTCTGTCCGGCAATCGCAACAACACCCAGCGCGCCGACGCCTACGACCACATACACCCATGTCAGTTTACGAAACAGTGTCATATTCTGCAAAACCATGGGAATCAGCAGGGAAATCACAAAACCCGCGCACACAAAGATAAACTGCCGGAATGCCTTTTCAAAAGAAATACGTGTCAGGATAACAAATCCAATCGTAAGTAACATACACATATTGTTGAGAACCAGCTCGGATGCATGCTTGTAAAACAGATGGTATGTGCCGATGATTGCCGCGATGATAATCACCTGCATGAGATAAAATCCGATCAGCTGAAAATTTTTTGTTGTAATATATAAAACAAGAAAGGCATCAAAATGAAAAAGAAACAGTAGTGTTCTCTGCACATGGTAAATATGTTTTTGTTCTTCTTCCTCTCCCTCAAATTTAAACACATGAAAGCACTCAAATGTATAAACAAGGAACAAAAAGATCATCAGATATTTTGAAGCCTGAACTATCAGATGGACCATTATTCCACTCCTCTTTTATAGTGTCCGTTCGTATAACGGTTCTCCCATTCTTTCGGATACTGTCTGCGGCTGCCGTCTGCAAACTCCTCATATAATTTCAGAATTGCCCCGGTTTCTTTTGCAGATTCCATGGTAAAATCCATTCGGAAATCACGAATTCCCGCTTTTTTTAATTCCTCCAAATTGGAGAATAAAAGAACTGGCAGAGAATTATAAACAACATTATAACAGTATGTGCAGAAATTTTTTACCGGAAACTGCACCTGATACCGGTCTTTCAGATAAGAAAGGCCCCGTTTTTTGTCACAGCCTCTGGTATTGGCATGTACGCACTGTGCGCTTGTCATCAGCGGATAATATCCATAAAGCATCATCATACTTTCTTCGTTATATCTTCGCTTTATTTCTCCGCGATTCAATTCCAGCGGAACCGTATTTTCCGTCACTCCCTGCGCGGCAAATGCACGGACCGCCTGATCGTTATAGCAATACAGATTGTGATCCGTTATGATTTCACTTCCCGAAAATACTTCCTTTGCCAATGCCAGTTCTTCATAATTTCTTACAAGGACTCCGGCAAATCCCATTCTTTTTATATCCGGAAGTATCTGCCGCACCCATTCTGCCGTTCCGGCACGAAAGATGCGTGGCATGCCCAGATAAACCTCTTTTTTCTTTTGTATCACCGCGTTTGCATCGTCGTTTAATTCCTCAATGATTGTCCTACGGTTATATGCTTCCATATCCAGACAGACGGAAGTCACACAGGAACTTTCCAGAACCGGTGCAAGCTGTCTGCGCTCCCCGGTCACTGCAAAAATACGTCCTTTTCGTTTTTCCTGCGTTTCACATGTCCCCGGAAGTTTTTCGTCTGCCTCTCTCTGCGGATGATCCTGTCTCTGATAAGGTTTCAACATCTTTTTTTGCAGTTCTGCCAATGCTTCCCTGCGCAACTGATTGAGCGCTCCGTTTGGAAGAAACACCCCATCTTCTATCTTTATGGACAAATCTTCCATAACAAACGGGGTATCTCCTGTCTTTTCCATACGGCTTTTTACATCTTCCGCGAAAAGCGGTTTCTTTTGCGCCTGCATAACTTCCATGCCGAAAATTTCCGCAGACGCCGTTGCCGTCTTTACCTGATAATGCGCAGCCTGTCCCTGATGCAGGATGAGTTCTCCCCGGACAGGAATCTTTGCGGCACCATTCCCATAGTTTTTTAAAATTTTCTGCTGCAGGGCTTCATTCGTTTTTTCGTAATTTGGCTTTGTAAAAGTCACCATATCAGAGCCATTGTGCCTGTGGTAATATCCGTCTGTAAATCCACAGCGGTTTCCCAGCGCAAGCACTGCCTGATAGTCTTCTTTCGAAACCGGTGTCTCCTGTCCCGACAAAAAACGATCAATGTATTTGCGGTAATAAGAAACCACTCCGGCAGCATACGGGATCTGTTTCATGCGTCCCTCAATCTTTAAGGAATAGACTCCGGCCTCCGCCAGCCCACGCAGATCCTTCATTCCACACATATCCTTGAGGCTTAAGACATAACTATCTTTTTGGTATTCCCTCTGCTTCTCATCCAGCACTGCATAAGGGAGTCTGCACGGCTGCGCACATCTGCCTCGGTTTCCGCTTCTTCCGCCAAGCATACTGCTCAGCAGACACTGTCCGGAATAACAGTAACACATACTGCCATGGATAAATGTTTCCAGTTCCATACCGGTCTCTTCACGGATCTGTTTCATTTCATTCAGGGAAAGTTCCCGTGCCATGACCATACGGGTCACTCCGTATCCGGAAAAAATCCGGGCTGCCTCCA
>DLQV01000259.1:1740-14079 GCA_002474415.1 Lachnospiraceae bacterium UBA7598 | reverse complement strand
GGTAATCAGCGGATGATCCGGATAGTTTTCATGAAAACGGTTGGTCTCCTCCAGCAAATGTAATACATCCCACATATTCTGCGGCATAACTGCCAGTTTCACGACATCTGCACCACTCTCCCGGATCTGTTCTAACAACATACGGATCACCTCCGGATCCGGTGTCTGTTCAAAATCATGATGGGAAGCAATCACATAGGCTCCCATCTCCTGCAGCATTGCAATTTCTTTTTCGGGATTTTTTGCCTCAAAATATTCCAGATCAATAAAATCAACGGCTTCTGATTCTGCCGCCACCTGATGAATATCATAAATTTCCGCAGCAGAGAGTGCTTTGCACCCTCCCTGATTTTTAGAACGGAAAGTATACACTAAAATACTTTCCTTTATGATATGTTTCATCTCGTCTAATATATCACGAATTGCATTCAGACTTTCCACGTTCTCAAACGCATCTACGCGCCATTCAATCATTTCCGTGTGCGCTTCTTCCAGCCTTCTGGTTTCTCTTAAAATTTCCTCTTTCGACGGTTCCATGATCGGAACACATACAAGCGGTTTTCCTTTTCCTATAATTTTTCCTTTTATGCAAAGCAGATTTTCCATCTCTGCACCTCCTGCTGTGTTGTAATTCTCTGTTATTATATTCTAAAAGCAAAAAAGAAACAACTGCTTCCTGTTATTTGACTTTTTTCCTGTTTTCCATTAAGATAGTCACGGTATGTTATATCCGAACTTAAGAGATAGGAGAAAAAAATGAGTTTTGAATTTTTAAATCAATTACCGACTCCGGCAGATATCAAGCGTGATTATCCGCTTTCCCCGGAGCTTCGTGAATTAAAAAAACACAGAGACCTTATGATCTCTGATGTTATTACAGGAAAAGACCCACGCGTCCTCGTAATCATCGGACCGTGTTCTGCAGATAACGAAGATTCTGTATGTGATTATGTGAGCCGCCTGACAAAGATTCAGGAGGATGTCAAGGATCAGGTCATTTTAGTTCCGCGTGTTTACACCAACAAGCCACGTACAACTGGAGAAGGCTACAAAGGAATTGCTTCCCAGCCGGATCCGGAAAAAGCACCGGATATGATCGAAGGTCTGATTGCCATGCGTAAAATGCACATTCGTGCAATCGAAGAAAGTGGTCTTACCTGTGCCGATGAAATGCTCTACCCGGAAAACTGGGGATACGTCGAAGATCTTCTCTCCTACGTTGCCATCGGTGCACGTTCTGTTGAAGATCAGCAGCATCGTCTGACTGTCAGCGGTTTTGATGTTGCTTCCGGAATGAAAAATCCTACCAGCGGTGATTTTTCCGTTATGCTCAATTCCGTATATGCAGCACAGCATCCACATCATTTCGTTTATCGCGGATACGAGGTGGAGACAACCGGAAATCCTCTGACTCACGTGGTTCTTCGCGGTGCAGTCAGCAAGCACGGCAATACCACACAGAACTATCACTATGAAGATCTGATCCGTCTTCATGAGATGTATGAAAAAATGGATGTTATCAATCCGGCAGCCATCATCGATACCAACCATTCCAACTCTGGAAAGAAGTTTAAAGAACAAATTCGTATCGCAAAAGAAGTAATGCATAACCGCCAGCTTTCTTCTGATATCCGTTCTCTGGTAAAAGGTCTGATGATTGAAAGTTACATCGAAGAGGGAAATCAGTCTATCGGAGATCATATTTACGGAAAGTCCATTACGGATCCTTGTCTCGGATGGGAAGATTCCAAACAGCTGATCTACGACATTGCTGAGATGAACGCAAAGTAAACAGCTTCTGTCTGAAAACAATAAATGGAGTGTAAAAAGTATTCCTTTTTGCACTCCATTTTTTTATAATTTTTCTACAACAAAACGTAACAGCCGGATTCCGACAGACGCCTCCAATACACATCCAAGAATGACAAGTACCGCAACTCCCATCCCCCATGCCAGCCGCAGCAGCCATGGATTTTTCCGGTTATAAAACCTGTGCGGTTCTACCATAAGCAAAAGCGCAAGCGCTGCAAGATATAAAATGCCATGTGGCAGCCACGACACCAGAAAAAAAACAATTCCAAGAATTCCCATATTCATCACACAGGCGGCAAAAAATACCCCACCCGTAAAATAAATCAGACAGCGCAATAACAATGGCAGAATTGCTTTTAAAGCGGTAAGAGAAAGAATTGCAATAACCACAAACACTTTTCCTCTTTCCCACAAAATATTTGCCAGCAGTGGTAAATACCCAGTCTCCGATGCTGCAAAAGCTTTCATGTGATACGCATTTAAGAATCCATAAGTTGTAAAATATTCATATCCAAACAGACAGGTACATAAAATTCCCGCCAGGCCAAAACAGATTCCAATCGCCAGTTCCTTTTTCATAAAGATCCCTAAAATTCTTTTCTATTCAGCCTATGCCCTGTCCGTTTTCTTTATTCCATTTTTATAAATCCAGATGCTTACCCATTCCACCTTTTTTTGCCGCCGCATATGCCATAATCGCAGCGATGGTTTTTCCATCCTGAATTTTTCCCGCATAAATCATATCGCACAGTTCTTCTAGTGTGTAGATTTCCACGTCAATGGATTCTGCTTCATCCAGATGTCTGGTACCCACTTCCAGATCAGTAGCTACAAAAATATCGACTGCTTCATCACAAAATGCCACCGTTGTGCGCAGAGATAACAAATGTTTGACATTTGTACTGCGATATCCGGTTTCCTCTTCCATCTCCCGCGCCGCACAATATGCGGTATCTTCCGTCTTACTGTCCCGACAACCCGCCGGAATTTCAAGTGTTTCTCTCTCCAGCGCATTGCGATACTGACGTACCATCACAATTCTCCCATCCTTCATAACTGGAAGGATTGCCGCTGCGCCCATACGATGGGATACAAAATCCCACTCTGCTTTGTTTCCATCAGGAAGTTCCATCGTATCTTTGTAGATATCCAGAATCGCTCCTTTATATACCAGTTCTCTCTTCAGCCGCTTTACATGTTCTACCATATTCAAACCTCACTTTTCCATCCGGACAATATTGCCGGATATTTTCATCGTTCACATTTTCTTCAAATTTGTAACATATCCATTTCACACTTTTCCAGTATAGTAAAGCCATCAAAAGGAACCAAAAACCTTTCGATCATTTTTTTCATAATCTGACCAGTGCAGCCGTGCTGTACTGGTCCCTCCTTTTTTATTCTATACATTCCATGAAATCCCGATGTATTTATTTTACAACACATTATGATATAAAAAAAGGCTTAATCCCGCTTTCCGCGGTCTTAAGCCTTTTTAAATTCATTTTTACAATTACCTGGCGTTATTTCGCATAATCTACAACACGCGATTCTCTGATCACATTTACCTTGATCTGGCCCGGATATTCCAACTCAGTCTCAATCTGTTTTGAAATATCTCTGGCTAAAAGAACCATATCCGCATCGCTGATCTGCTCAGGAACAACTAAGATACGAACCTCTCTGCCTGCCTGAACTGCAAAAGATTTTTCTACACCCTTATAACTATTTGTAATATCCTCAAGCTGCTGTAAGCGGTTTGAGTATGTTTCCAAAGTTTCTTTTCTCGCACCCGGACGAGCAGCACTGATGGTATCCGCTGCCTGTACCAGACATGCAATCAGACTCTCTGGCTCTACATCGCCATGATGTGCTTCCACTGCATTGATGACAAGAGGTGATTCCTTGTACTTTCTACACAGTTCCACACCCAGCTGGATATGGGAACCTTCCATATCATGGTCTACTGCTTTACCAATATCATGTAATAATCCTGCACGTTTTGCCATGCGGACATCCTCACCGATTTCTGCAGCAAGTAAACCTGTCAATTGTGCGACCTCAATCGAATGCTTCAATGCATTCTGTCCATAGCTGGTACGATACTTCATTTTGCCCAAAAGACGAACAAGCTCCGGATGAATGCCATGGATGCCAACTTCTAATACGGCAGCCTCGCCTTCTTCACGAATCATTGTCTCTACTTCTTTTTGCGCTTTTTCAACCATTTCCTCGATACGTGCCGGATGAATTCGTCCATCCACGATCAACTTTTCAAGTGCAATTCTCGCAACTTCTCTTCGAATCGGATCAAAGCTGGAAAGGATAACGGCTTCCGGCGTATCATCAATAATCAGATCTACACCGGTCATCGTTTCAAGTGTACGAATATTTCGTCCTTCTCTACCGATGATACGGCCTTTCATCTCATCATTCGGAAGCTGTACAACAGAAATTGTGGTTTCAGCAACGTGATCCGCAGCACATTTCTGAATTGCAGTAACTACATAGTCCTTTGCCTTCTTGTTGACTTCTTCCTTCGCCTGCGCTTCCATTTCCTTGATCATCTTCGCAGTGTCAATCTTCACATCTTCTTCCACGGTCTTTAAGAGGTATTCTTTTGCCTGTTCAGAGGTTAATCCTGAAATTCTTTCCAGTTCCTGTACACGCTGTTCGTTGAGCTTTGCTATCTCGACTTTCTGCTTCTTTAAATCTTCTTCTTTGGCACGGAAACTTGCCTCACGCTTTTCAATCGCTTCGAGTTTTTTGTCCAGATTTTCTTCTTTCTGCACAACACGTCGCTCGTTACGCTGAATTTCATTTCTACGCTCTTTAATCTCCTTGTCAAGTTCATTCTTGGAACGAATGGTTTCTTCCTTGATCTCAAGCATAGCTTCGCGCTTCTTGTCCTCGGCATTTTTCACAGCCTCGTCGATAATGCCTCTGGCCTGCTCTTCTGCATTTCCAATTTTGGTACTTGCTACCTTCTTGTGATACTCAGTTGAGATAAACCATACAGCAACCGCAGTAATTATAAGTGTGATAACAACAGCAATAATTACTTGCAGCACAGGAGCACCTCCTTTATTAAGTTTTCATTGTACATATAACAAAAAGAAATATTAGTCTTCCATGTCATACTTCTACAACATAATAATTTTATCCTTTTTGCTTAAATATGTCAAGTAATACGTGCTTTCATTGTTTACTTTTCATAGCACACAGCACGTCACTGCTCCGAAATCCCCTACGCATCAGATACTGGTAAACGCGTGTAAATTCTTTCGGATCGGAATTTTGCGCATCAAACTTTTTCTTTTCCAGCAGTCGGATAATCTGCTCCTGTTCATCACCCTCATAACATTCCTCAAGGGCACGATCAATCAGCTCTCCGGGAACTCCCTTTCCATACAGTTTCACTTTCAGCTGATAGCGGCTCATACGATCCTGACGATAATTGATATAGGTACACGCATAGCGGTAATCATCCACATAATGAAAAGATTTCACATATTCAATTGCAAGATCGATACATGCCTGCGGATACCCGCCCTGTTTCAATTTGTCCCGCAGTTGCTGCTCTGTACGGTCCATCTGTTCCAACAGATGCATGGTTCTTCTTTTGGCACGCTTTCCCACAACTTCATAAATCAGCTGATGTTCCTCTTCATCCGAAAGTGTGCTTCCTTCCCGCATCCGAAACTGTTTTGCCTCTCCCCGGTAAAGAACAAGCTCCGTTCCATTGTCCAGATGGAAACGAAGCCTGCCCTTTCCCAGAGTCGTACACTCTGTTACTGTAACCATATCTTATTCGTTCTTGTTTTTCTCATCTGCAGATGCCGGAGTCTCCTCCTCACTTTCCGGAGCCTCATCCTCCTGTGCAAAATAATGCTCACGCACCATTTCCTCGATCATCTTACAAAATTCCGGATTTTCACGCAGATATGTCTTTGCATTTTCACGTCCCTGTCCGATCTTGTCTCCTTCATAAGCATACCATGCACCGGATTTACTGATGATTCCGACATTTGCTGCCAGATCCAGAATATCTCCCTCTTTGGAAATGCCCTTTCCGAACATGATATCAAACTCTGCTTCACGGAATGGAGGTGCTACTTTGTTTTTTACGACTTTGACACGGGTATGGTTACCAATAACTTCTCCTGCCTGCTTGAGCTGCTCTACACGACGCACATCCAGACGAACAGAAGAATAAAACTTAAGTGCACGGCCACCGGTCGTTGTCTCCGGGTTTCCGAACATAACACCAACTTTTTCACGGAGCTGGTTGATAAAGATTACAATACAGTTTGACTTGCTGATCACACCGGTCAGCTTACGAAGCGCCTGACTCATCAGACGTGCCTGCAGACCCACATGGGAATCTCCCATATCTCCGTCGATTTCTGCCTTTGGCACAAGAGCTGCCACCGAATCGACAATTACAATATCAACTGCTCCGGAACGCACCATGGTCTCGGTGATCTCGAGCGCCTGTTCTCCGCAGTCCGGCTGGGAAATATAGAGATTGTCAATATCAACACCGATATTCTTTGCATAGACAGGATCAAGCGCATGCTCTGCATCAATGAATCCGGCAATTCCGCCCTGCTTCTGCACCTCTGCCACACAGTGCAGTGCAACGGTGGTCTTACCACTGGACTCCGGTCCGTAAATCTCAATGATACGTCCTTTCGGAAGTCCTCCGAGTCCCAATGCAATATCCAGACTGAGTGATCCTGTAGGAACCGTTTCTACGTTCATATTTGCAGAATTATCCCCCAGCTTCATCACAGATCCCTTGCCATACTGTCTCTCGATCTGTGCGATTGCCGCATCCAATGCTTTTAATTTATCGTCCTTTGCCATAATATTCTCCTTTTTATCGAACCTATGTTCGCATCTATGTTCTAATAGTAGTATATTTTGTTTGTATTGTCAATGCAAAATTTTAAATGGGGAAATAAAAAAAGACAGTCGCCTTGCAACTGCCTTTTATTATACGTTGTATCCCACTATGCGTCAAGAAGTGTTTTCAGGTAGCCTTCAATCACATCCTGTGTTTGTAACCCTACCATTTTCTTCTGGAACATTCCATCTTTCATAAATACCAGCGTAGGAATACTCACAATCTGGTAATTTAATGCAAGCTGTGGCTGCTCGTCCACATTTACTTTGCATACCTTTACCTGATCTCCCATAGACTCTGCGACCGCATCCACAACCGGTGACTGCATCTGACACGGACCACACCAGGATGCCCAGAAATCAATCACGACCGGCACCTTTGCACCGACTACTTCTGCTTCAAAGTTTTCTTTTGTAATTGTTACAACTCCCATGACTTGTCCTCCTTTGATTAATTCTTGCTGAACTCGGATAAAACGAGTCCTTCGTTTCGATCAAGTGTCATACCGACACTCCATGCATTGACGAATAAAAGAAGTGGATTTCCCTTCATATCAATAACTTTCTTCATATCTGAAGTACCAGTCAGCGCATCCACATCCACTTCATCCTTGTTCTCAATCCAGCGGATATGTTCATATGGAAGATTCTCCAGACGAATCTCCACATTATACTCATTCTCCAGACGGAACCGAAGTACATCAAACTGCAGCACGCCAACTACTCCTACTATGATTTCCTCCATACCGCCTTTGTATTCCTGGAAAATCTGGATGGCACCTTCCTGTGCAATCTGTGTTACTCCTTTTACAAACTGCTTGCGCTTCATGGAATCGATCAGGCGCACACGCGCAAAATGTTCCGGCGCGAATGTCGGAATTCCCTCAAACTGAAACTTGTCCTTTGCCGTTGTGAGGGTATCTCCGATAGAGAAAATACCCGGATCAAAGATACCAATGATATCTCCCGCATATGCTTCTTCTACCATTTTACGTTCATCCGCCATCATCTGCTGCGGCTGGGAAAGCTTGATCTGTTTGTTTCCCTGCACATGGAACACTTCCATGCCCGCCGTAAACTTACCGGAGCAGATACGCATAAACGCAATACGATCCCGGTGGTTTTTATTCATATTTGCCTGAATCTTAAAGACAAACGCAGAAAAATCTTCCTGAAATGGATCAATCATTCCGATGTCCGATTTCCGGGCCATCGGCGCATAAGTCATCTTCAGGAAATGCTGCAGAAAAGTCTCCACACCAAAATTGGTCAAAGCAGAACCGAAAAATACCGGGGAAAGTTCTCCCTTTGTCACAAGTTCCATATCAAATTCCGCACTGGCTCCGTCAAGAAGTTCGATTTCATCATCCAAAATTGATTTTTTCTCCTCACCAATCTCGTCGATCAGTGCCGGATCATCAATATCAATGATCTTTTCCGAACCTTCTTTTGTTCCCTTTAATGTATCGGCAAATGTCATAACTTTTCTGGTATGACGGTCATATACACCCTTGAATTCTTTTCCGGAACCAATTGGCCAGTTAACCGGATACGTTGCAATTCCCAGCTCATTTTCAATATCATCGAGCAGTTCAAACGTATCATTTGCATCACGGTCCATTTTATTAATAAATGTAAAAATTGGAATATGGCGCATAACGCATACCTTAAACAGCTTACGTGTCTGCGCCTCTACTCCTTTGCTTGCATCAATCACCATGACCGCGGAATCCGCCGCCATAAGTGTACGGTAAGTATCCTCCGAGAAATCCTGATGTCCCGGAGTATCCAGAATATTGATACAGTATCCGTCATAATTAAACTGCAGCACTGACGAGGTGACCGAAATACCTCTCTGTTTCTCGATCTCCATCCAGTCAGACACCGCATGTCTTGCCGTTGCCTTTCCTTTTACGGAACCGGCAAGATTGATAGCTCCTCCGTAAAGCAGGAATTTCTCTGTCAGAGTTGTCTTACCTGCATCCGGATGGGAAATGATAGCGAATGTACGCCGTTTTTCTATTTCTTTTCTTAAGTCACTCACAGTATATCCTCCAAACCACTTGCACACTGTACCTCATTTTATACTAAAAACTATGTATTTGCAAGTGCTACTGGATGGGAGTGATCACGATCTTATCTGCGGATACTCCGGTCTTGCGCTTTACAATATCTTCGACCTGTGCCCGCTTGGCATCGGTTGCCTCCCCCATATTAAGGACCACATCACAGCCGTCATCATTCATACTGACAACCACATCCGTAAACCCTTTTGCCTCCAGCATCATTTCTGCATTGGACTCTTTTTCCGCAATATCCGTCAGCGTAATCATTTCATTGACCGCATCTTTCTTTTTGGACTCATCCAAAGAATCATTGTCAATGATTGCCTGCAGGGTTTCTTTATTTTTGGAACGCACCTGTTCCCGGTTGAGTTTCACTTTTGCCGCATAATCGGAATCACCGCTCGTCACAGAGGTAAGTACGGTCTCTCCCGGATTTTCCACGTCTTCCGTCGATGCATTTGCCAGATCTTCCTTGCTGCTTGTGATATCCAGATCATCCCCAATTTCATAATCTTTATCCGCCTGTTCCTTTACGGCATCCTGATTCATATTTGCTACCGTCTGGGCATCTTTGGTATCAGCGCCCTTTTTATCATAAGTAACATAACCGGCCACCGCAATCAGCACCGCAAGCGTTGTAATAACAATCTGATTTTTATGCACTCTTTTTTTCACGTCTATTCCTCCTGTACCGACATTTTAACTACTACTACCTTATGCGCTTCCACCGGAAATAATGACATTACCGCGTTGGAAATTTCTGTAACGGTCTTTGCATTTCCTCCGCCCTGTGCCACAACCACAACTCCCTCAATTTTCGGCATCTGTCTGCGGATCACATAGGGCTGTTTGGTATCACCCGTATCATACACCACCGTTGTCTCTTCCTTTTTACTACCATCTTTTGTCACATTTTTATCCAGCTGGTCGGTTCCATCATCGTAAAATGTCAGCATTACACGGGTTTTTCCCACCCCGTCCATATGTTCAAGCAGCTCCTTCAGCTGTTGCTGCAGCTGCTCTTTATAGGAATCTTCTGTCTGCAGCTCCTGCAGCTCCTGCGTCTGCGTTTCTTTCTGGCTTTGTTTTGCTCCCGTCGGCATCGCAACGATCATTACCATTACCCCAAGCAGAATCAGTACGACAAAATCTGATTTATTCCTCTTTTTGATCCACTTTCCCAAGATACTGTTCAAAAATATTCTCTCCCTTCTCCTGATATTCTATGCTTTCCATCTGTTCGACAATCTCATGCAGCTGCTGATTTGCCTCTTCTTTTTTCATTCCGCCTACATAGACCAAAAGCGGCTGTGCCAACACCGTGATCACAAGCACGCTGACAAAAAAATGGAAATATTTCTGATACGTTTCCTTTGGTGTCAGATACGACAGCAGATAAAAAATCAGCATCAGCACAAAATAATTTTTCACAAATGTAAGTACAACTTCCATGTCCTCCTCCCTTCTTAATAGATGAAACTGGTGGAAACACTGATCATGGATATGGTAATAAAAAATAAAAGCAGCGCATCCAGCTGTATGGTGCAAAAAAGCGCGCACCCCCTGGCAGCGGCCTGTACACACTGTGCAATCCGGCAATCTCCGACCGGTGCCAAAAATGCGGCGGTCAGGCGATACATTACAGAAAAACAAAAAGATTTCAGCAGCGGAGTCATTCCGATCACCAGAAGAAGAATAAGGGCAGCCGCACCAATGCTGTTTTTTATGAGAATTCCACTTCCGAGCAGGATCTCTGCTGCGGAACCAAAGGTATTTCCCACTCCCGGCACCGCAGAAATACTGTTAAAAATACTGTTCGTGGAAAGCCTGTCTCTTGCAGGAACGATCAGAGACTGTACAACACCGATTCCCATAACGGCTGTCAGCCCGCCTTTTAATACCAGCCGTATTCCGTCTTCAAACAACTGTGCCATCTTTCCAAGTTTTGTTTCCTCAAACAGATTATCCATCAGAAGAAGCAGCACAAACACATGAACCCCCGGTAGAAAAATAAATTTCATTCCCAGTTCTAACAGATACATCAGCCCGAATGCCAGCTGATAAAAGGCCCCCGCAGAAGCCGCATTGCCGGAGCAAAACAATGTTGCCGCATACAAAGGAACAAACGCGGTCATAAATGCCACCAGACGGTCAATTCCCCGATCAACCACCTCTGAGATCAGGGAAAACGATTGCAGCAACAACAGAACCACCCCAAGATAAACGATAAAAAAGCCCATCTGTGAAACATACCCCTGTCGCGTCATCATCACTTTTCCGTACAGCGCAAATAAAAGCCCTATGGCAAACATCTGCAAAAACATTGGCTTTGCAGCGGTGATTTCATAAAAAAATAAATCTGCAATATATTCACAGATCATTCCCGCATCCAGTCCGTCTGTTCCTTCCGTCACCAGTTTATTTACCAGGTTTTCAAAATCCATCTTTTCCGGCAGATCCTGCGTCTGTTCTTTTATATCCGTAAAATCCAGTTCATCTAATATCTCGTCCGCCTCTGCCGCCATTACATTTTGTGGATGTGATACGATCATCCATACGGTCAAAGCAGACCAGAACAAAATTTTAGCAATTTTTTTCATTTCTACCCCCCGGTCATCTGTTCGATCAGCCGCAGTAGAACCCACAACTCCGGAATGGACAAAGCAACGATCGATAATTTTGCAAACAGTTCAATCTGTCCCGCAACGGATCCATATCCCGCTTCCCGGCAGACTGACGCAGAAAAATCCGCAACATATGTAATTCCGAGCATCTTTAACAGTGCTTTCAAAAGTGCCGGATCTACCGGAAGCGTGTCCATCAGTTCCCGCAAGAAATCCAGGATAAACGAAATTCTTGACAGTGTGTATCCGAAAATCAAAACCGATGCTGCAATTCCCACAAGCAAAGCCAGTTCGCCCTTTTCTTTTTTCAGCAAAAGAGCCAGGAAAACCGCTGCAATTCCAATCATTCCAATCTTTATCATAGACATCACATGCGAAACAGGGTTTCCATCGTTGTAAACAATTCACTGATACACGGCACGATCCAGAACAACACGATAATCAGACCGGCCAGGCTCAGCAGAAATGCCTGTTCCTCCCTTCCACTATGCTTGAGAATCTGGCTGAGTACTGCCACAACAATTCCAAGCGCTGCAATTTTAAAAATAATCGTTACACTCATACACTTAGGTTCCCTTCCTACGCCTTTACACCAGAAGAATGATCATAACCACGCCGGTCAGCATTCCAACAGGCAGATACACCCGCTGTTTTTTTAAAAATTCCAATCGTGACTCTGCCAGATATTTTTCCATTCGTTTTCTGCAGATTTCATTACACCGCAGATTTTCTGCACTGCTTTCCCCATAAAATGCTCCCGCGGCAGACATAAGGATTTCCCAGCCCTCCTGCCCGATCTGCAGTTCTCTTTTATGCTTCTGCAGACAATCCTGCCAGATTCCCTGCCCACTTGGATTCTGATGGTTACGCATGCATGCACAAACCTCATCCAAAAACGTCTGCATGGATACATCTGCTGCTTCATAAAA
>DLQV01000259.1:0-1690 GCA_002474415.1 Lachnospiraceae bacterium UBA7598 | reverse complement strand
AAAGGCCAAAAAATCGTACAGCCGCACATGTTCCTGTTCCAGCGCATAGCCCCAGCGTACAAATAAGCGTATCCATTCACCAACCATCCGCTGTCTTGCTTTTTCTCCCTCTGCCCATTTGTACAGAATTCCGGCACACCCTGCCAGTATCAGGAAGGTTCCGAAAAGCCTTTCCACAATGGATTTCCTCCTCCCTCATATACGGTGAGAACCCGACGCCCGTCCGGTTCTCTCTGCAGACCGATGAGCCGCATCTGTGAGCGGATCAGATCTAATCCTCCCATCTGCAGACGCTGCAAAACTTCCGAAACGCTTCCGGCATGTATCGTTCCAAGGATCGATACCCCGCACCGGGCACAGTCTGCCACTGCCGCAAAGTCCTCCGGAAGCCCCAGTTCATCCACTGCAATGATCTGTGGAGACATGGAACGAAGCAGCATATGGATTCCATGTTCTTTCGGACAATTGTCCAGCACATCCGTGCGGGGACCCAGATCGTTTTGCGGAATTCCCCGGTAACAGGCAGCAATTTCCGACCGTTCATCGACCACCCCGACTTTTTTCCCGGCACGCAGGTGATTTCCTTTGGAAAGCAGCCGGATACAATCTCTTAAATACGTCGTTTTTCCAACCCCAGGCGGTGCAAAGAAAAACGTATGATATACATTTTCACCGCAATACAGCCATGGAATCAATACCGACGCACACCCTTTTTTCTCGTGAGCCAGACGGATATTTAAACCGCTGATACAGCTTAACAGCTTTATACAGCTTGAGGTTTTGTGTTTCTCATAACTGGCACGCCCGGATACCCCGATCCTGTGTCCGCCTTCCAGCGTAAAATATCCCTGTCGCAGTTCTTCTTCCAGTGCATACACGGAATATCCACTCAGATAATTCAGTACCTCCCGCATATGCGCCTCCGTGAGCAGCCCGATCTCTTTTTCTTTCTGATCCGCATATAAAATTTCCATCGGTTGTCCAACCCGAAGCCGGATTTCTTCCGCCCCGCACAACATTCCCGCTTCCATCTGCGTTCGAAAATCTACCGGAAGATATTCTGTAATCTCCATTCTGTCACTTCCTCCCATGTTTCTTTCCATAAAAAATGAGCCATAGGGACAAATCCCTATGACTCATTTATATGTTTTATATGTGATTTTAGAACATCCGATTTACATGCGATCCGGTGCAGAAAAACCAAGCACATCAATACAGGTTTCAAGAATATTTTTGGTCAATACTAAAAGACCAATATAAGAAGCCTGTACCTGCGGATCCTCCTCGGAGAGAATCTTCGTTTCATGATAAAATCCGTTGAATGCATTGGCGAGTTCGTAAATATAAGCACAGATCTTATGCGGTGCTTTCTCCTCATATGCATTTTCCATCATGGCATTGAACCGGGACAATACAAGCATCAGGTTCTTCTCACTTACAGAATGTGCCCCAAGAATCGGTGCATCCGGCAGTGGATTTTTTGCCGTGTACTTCTTTAAGATGGATTTGATGCGGACGATCGTATATAAAATATACGGTCCGGTATTTCCCTCAAAAGAAGTAAACCGCTCAATATCAAAACAGTAATCCTTGCTTGCCTGATTGGACAGATCTCCGTATTTGATGGCTGCAAGTGCAACAATCTTTGCTGTCTTCTTTGCCTCTTCCTCGGAAATGTCGAGGTTTTCCT
>DLQV01000127.1 GCA_002474415.1 Lachnospiraceae bacterium UBA7598 | reverse complement strand
ATCCGACGGTGTGATCGCGCCGATGATTTATCTGGCAATCGGTGGACCGGTGCTCGGCTTTGCCTATAAAGCAGTGAATACCATGGATTCCATGGTGGGATACAAGAATGAAAAGAACCTGTATTTTGGCAGATTTGCGGCAAAACTGGATGATGTGGTAAATTTTATCCCGTCCCGTGTGGCGGCACTGCTTATGATCGCAGTCAGCTTCTTTCCGGGGAAAAGTTTTAGCGGGACAGGGGCATGGAAGATCTGGAGAAGAGACAGCCGCAATCATGCCAGCCCAAATTCCGCCCAGACCGAGAGTGCCTGTGCGGGAAGTCTTGGAATCTGTCTTGCCGGAGATGCCAGCTATTTTGGGAAAATTGTAAAAAAACCGACGATCGGGGATACCCTGCGTCCGGTGGAACCGGAAGATATCCGGCGCGCGAATGTGCTGTTGTACCGCATGGCATTTTTGTGTGAGGGCATCTGCCTGATTTGCTTATTGCTATTTTAAAAATGGAGGAAAACACAGTCATGAAGAACTATACAGAATACATTTTGGAACAATTGCAGCATCTGATCGGCATTGACAGTCCGACCGGTTTTACCCGTGAGGTGACGGATTACCTTATGCAGGAATACCGTGCACTGGGGTATGAGCCGCAGCGCACCATAAAAGGCGGCGTGCTGGTGGAGCTTGGAGGCAGTGGAAATGCCATACTGACGATGGCGCATGTGGACACGCTTGGCGCAATGGTTGCCGAGATCAAAAGCAATGGAAGATTGCGTCTCACACCGCTTGGGGGACTGAATGCCAATAACGTCGAGACGGAAAACTGCAGAGTTTACACGTTTGACGGCAATGTCTATGAGGGAACCATTCAGCTGGAAGACGCATCCATTCATGTCAATGGGGAATACCAGAAAACCGAGCGCTCGTTTGACAATATCGAGGTATTGCTGGATGAGGATGTAAAAGACAAGGAAGCCGTAAAGGCACTTGGAATCGAAAACGGTGCTTATGTGGCAGTAGAACCACGGCTTCGTATTACAAAATCCGGATATATCAAGAGCCGCTTCCTTGATGATAAGCTGAGCACCGCTATCCTTCTCGGGTTTGCAAAATATGTAAAAGACGAGAACATTACATTAAACCGCAAAGTATATCAGCATATCACTGTATTTGAGGAAGTGGGGCACGGGGCATGCGGCACGATTCCGCAGGATGTCACAGAACTTCTCTCTGTGGATATGGGATGTGTTGGAGAAGGACTTGAATGTACCGAGCATGAGGTATCGATCTGTGTCAAGGATGGTCATGGTCCTTACAATTATGATGTGGTAAAAACGTTGATTGCAAAAGCAAAAGCGCAGGAAATTTCCTACGCTGCTGATGTATACCCACACTATGGATCAGACGCGGATGCCGCTCTTGATGCCGGAGCGGATGCCGCCCATGGTCTGATCGGACCGGGCGTGTATGCATCCCACGGCTATGAGCGCTCCCACGTAGACGGTGTGGAAAATACGCTGAAATTATTGCTGGCATATCTGGCAGATTAAAGCCGGATTGTCACATTTATGGGTGTTCGCTTGTATTATTCGAAAAACAGTTTCAGATCATCTTCAACCGTTCCGATTCCTGCGATGCCAAAAGAATCCACAAGAACTTTTGCAATATTTGGGGAAAGAAAGGCAGGCAGTGTCGGTCCAAGATGAATGTTCTTTACGCCAAGCGCCAGAAGGGCAAGGAGAACGATCACTGCTTTTTGTTCATACCACGCAATGTTATAGACAATTGGCAGATCGTTGATGTCATTGAGACCGAAGACATCCTTCAGTTTCAGGGCAATCACAGCCAGAGAGTAGGAATCATTACACTGTCCGGCATCCAGGACGCGCGGTATTCCGTTGATATCGCCGAGATTTAGTTTATTGTATTTGTATTTGGCACAGCCGGCAGTTAAAATAACCGCATCTTTCGGAAGTGCTTTGGCAAAATCCGTATAGTAATTGCGGGAGTTTGCGCGTCCGTCGCACCCTGCCATGACGACAAATTTTTTGATCGCGCCGGAGTTGACGGCCTCAACAATCTGGTCGGCAAGTGCAAGTACCTGATTGTGGGCAAAGCCACCAATGATTTCACCGTTTTCGAGTTCTTCTGGTGGAGCACAGTGTTTCGCCTGTTCGATCAGTGCAGAGAAATCCTTCTGTGCACCGATTTCGCCGTCAATGTGTGTGCATCCCGGATAGCCAGCAGCGCCGGTGGTGTACAGCCGGTCTTTGTAGCTGTCCTTTGGTGGAACAATACAGTTGGTTGTCATCAGAACTGGTCCGTGGAAATGTTCAAATTCTTCTTTTTGTTTCCACCATGCATTTCCGTAATTTCCGATAAAGTTCGGATATTTTTTGAATGCCGGGTAGTAGTGGGCCGGAAGCATTTCCGAGTGTGTATACACATCTACGCCGGTTCCCTGTGTCTGTTCCAGAAGCATTTCCAGATCTTTTAAATCATGACCGGAGACAAGAATTCCCGGATTTTTTCCCACACCGATATTCACTCTGGTAATTTCCGGATTGCCATAGGCGCCGGTATTTGCAGTATCGAGCATTGCCATGCCTTTGACACCATAGTTTCCGGTTTCCAGTGTGAGTGCGATCAGGTCATCGGCTGTGAGGGAATCGTCCAGTGTTGCGGCGAGTGCCCGCTGCAGGAAGGCGTCAATTTCCGGATCATCCGAAAGCAGTACATTGGCGTGCTTGGAGTAAGCGGACAAACCTTTTAATCCGTAAGTGATCAGCTCACGCAGACTGCGGATGTCCTCGTCTTTTGTGGAGAGAACCCCTACCTCTTTTGCCTTGGCAAAGAGCACATCATCCGATGCGTCGGAGCCATCTTTTGTTTTTATATCCCAGAAAGCAGCTTCCGGCAGACCTGCGGTATCTTTTACCTGTAAAATGAGTGTGCGGCGCACGGACAGTGTGTTATGAATCCGTGCAATGATCGCCTCATTGTCGAAGTTGGCATTTGTGATGGTGGTAAACAGATTCCAGGTGATCAGATGGTTGGTTTCTTCTGAAACCTTTGTTCCTTCTTTGCGCAGCTGGGTTGTGATCGCGGATAATCCCTTGCTCACATAGACAAGCAGATCCTGCATAGCTGCAACTTCCGGCTTTTTGCCGCAGACACCCATCTGGGTACAGCCGCTGCATCCTGCGGTTTCCTGACACTGATAACAAAACATTTTATGTTCCATAATAAGATACTCCTTTGATTTTATTTTGTAAGCAAGAAGTAATTTATCAGAAAGCAAATGGAAAATATGTTGTTAAAACCACAATTGACAAAAAATGAACTGGTGATAAATGGGGATATGCAGTAAAATAGGAAAAAGAAAATGCTACAGGAAAATCATATGGGGGATTACAGATTATGAAAGAATATATTATGGCACTGGATCAGGGAACGACAAGTTCCCGCTGTATCCTATTTGATCATGCAGGAAAAATCGTCACAATGGCACAGAAAGAATTTACACAAATTTATCCGCAACCGGGCTGGGTAGAGCAGAATCCGCGGGAAATCTGGTCATCACAGATGTCGGTTGCCATAGAGGCAATGGCGAATATCGGGGCATCATCAGAAAACATCCGTGCCATCGGTATCACAAACCAGCGCGAAACCACGATCGTCTGGAATAAGAAGACCGGGGAACCCGTATACAATGCAATCGTCTGGCAGTGCCGGCGTACGGCGGAACAGATTGATGAACTGAAAGAAAAAGGATATGGACCGATGCTGCAGAAGCGGACGGGCCTGGTGCCGGATGCTTATTTTTCCGCAAGTAAGATTGCATGGATTCTTGATCATGTGCAGGGGGCGCGCGAGGCGGCAGAAAAAGGGGAGCTTTTGTTTGGCACTGTGGATACATGGCTGATCTGGAATCTGACCAGAGGAGCGGTGCATGCCACCGATTATACGAATGCTGCAAGAACCATGTTGTTTGACATACGCAGATGCTGTTGGGATGAAGAGATATTAGAACTGTTTCGCATTCCAAAAGAAATGCTGCCGGAAGTGCGGCCGTCGAGTGGTCTTTTTGGAGAGACAGAGGAGCAGATTTTTGGCGGTAAAATTCCTGTGATGGGTGTGGCAGGAGACCAGCAGGCGGCATTGTTCGGACAGTGTTGTTTTGAAAAAGGAGATGTAAAAAATACGTATGGAACCGGCTGTTTTCTTTTGATGCATACCGGAAAAGAACCGATCATTTCCAGCCATGGACTGCTTACGACCATTGCTGCGAGCACCTCCGGGGATGTGGAATATGCACTTGAGGGAAGTGTCTTTGTGGCAGGGGCGGCCATCCAGTGGTTGCGGGACGGGATGCGTATGATCCGTACCGCAGGACAGTCCGAGGAATATGCGAAGAGGGTTCCGGATTCCAATGGTGTTTATATTGTTCCTGCGTTTGCCGGCATGGGGGCACCGTATTGGAATCCATATGCGCGCGGAACGATTGTCGGGCTGACGCGGGGATGTAAAAAGGAACATTTTATCCGTGCAACATTAGAGTCTATTGCCTATCAGGCGGGAGATGTCATTCACGCAATGGAAGAGGATGCCGGCGTGACATTGAACAGTCTGCGTGTGGACGGAGGCGCCAGTGCCAACAATATGCTTGTACAGTTCCAGGCGGATATCATTGATGCGGCAGTGCTTCGGCCGGAATGTATTGAGACGACGGCGCTCGGAGCAGCGTATCTGGCAGGACTTGCAGCAGGTTACTGGAAAGACCGGGATGAAATCCGGGAAAACTGGCAGCTGGGACGAAGGTTTGAACCGGCGATGAGCGCGGGAGAGCGCAAAAAGCTGCTCAGGGGATGGCAGAGAGCCGTGCGATGCGCACGGATCTGGGCGGAAGATGAAGTCTAAATTGTTACTGTTCAGAGGTAAACTTGTAACAAAAGAACCGATGGTATAGACTAATCGTAGTCAAAAC
>DLQV01000268.1:10709-13161 GCA_002474415.1 Lachnospiraceae bacterium UBA7598 | reverse complement strand
GCAATTGCAACGGTTACCTTCCGTGCGAAAAAAGCCTATACGACGATGCCGGTGACTTTGACGGTGCGGGAAGTGACGGATGCAAGCTATAATCCGGTTACAGTCACAACGGTTGTGGATGTTGCTGCGGGACAGACACAGAGTCAGAGCCAGTCACAGTCTCAGAGTCAGAGTACCTCTGAGAGCCAGTCTGAGAGTCAGGACGACTCTGAGTTTATAGACGATACAGAAGATTCTTATGATGATACAGAGGATCCACAGGAATCTCAGAGCAATAACGGAAAGAAACAGACCACTTCTTCTACAAAGAATACGAGTGGAAATAAAAACGGAAAACAGACAGATGCGACACCAAAAACGGGGGCAGTTGATCTGCGCATGGTATTTGGCGCAGCAGTGATTGTCTTTTTGCTGGTTGCAGCAGGTTGTATTCGTTTTCTGAACAAAAAGAAAGAGTAAATTATGAACTATGCAGGAATTAAGTATTGCGACATTGCAAATGGTCTCGGTTGTCGGACAGTGCTGTTTGTATCGGGATGCCGCAATGCATGTAAGGGTTGTTTTCAGCCACAGACATGGGATTTTTCCTATGGAGACAGCTTTGATGAGCAGATACAGCAAAAAGTGCTCGACTCATTGAAGCCGGAGTATATAGAGGGGATTACCCTGTTAGGAGGAGAGCCGTTTGAGGAAGAAAATCAGGAGGCTCTTCTTCCTTTTATGAAGAAAGTAAAAACATTATATCCAGATAAGAATGTCTGGGCATTTACCGGATATATATATGATAAAGACCTGATTCCGGGAGGAAGAAAACATACCAAAGATACGGATGAACTGCTTTCTCTGATCGATGTGTTGGTAGATGGCCCGTTCATAGAGGAACAAAAGGATATTACGCTCAAATTCCGGGGATCTGCAAATCAGCGCATTCTCGACTTGAAAAAAACCATGGAACGTGGCAAAATAGTTAAGTTAATAGAATAGTTATAAAAATGAGGATGGTTACGTATGAAAAAGCATATTAATGCGTTGCTGGGATTTGTCTGTTATACGATCGGTGTGATCGCGGCGGCATACTACGGATTGTGGAAGATGCTTGTACTTCCGCTTCACACACTGGTAGTGTCATTCCTGGCGGGAAATCTGAATATTACACTGCTTGCAGCATGTGTTGTCAAAATACTTTTTTCCACGACCATGGCAGGATTGATCTGGTGTATTGGTTATATGGCATATAATCATTTCAAAGGGACACAGGATCCAGACTGGGAAGCGATGGAAGAAAAGTACATGGCAGAAAAAGAGGAAGAAGAGAAAGAGAGGCAGACATTGTGATTTTACGGGTTCCGGAGTATTATGATGAATTTTCCTGTATTGCATCCCGCTGCAAGGACAGTTGCTGTGCAGGCTGGGAGATCGATATTGACGAGGATTCCTATGCATATTACAACAGTGTGGAGGGTGAATTTGGAACAAGGTTAAAAGAAAGTATGTATGAGGCGGATCCGGAGGATGATGGCGGCGGATACCGGTTTAAATTAAAAGGAAAGAAACGCTGTGCCATGCTCAATGATAACAATCTCTGTGATCTTTATACGGCACTTGGCGAAGAAGCCCTGTGTGAAGTGTGTACAGAATATCCGCGTTTTTCTCTGATTTATGGAAATGTGGAGCAGAAAGCCTTAAGTCTTTCCTGCGAAGAGGTAGGGCGGATTCTTTTTGCGCGGACAGAACCGGAGAAACTGGTGGATATAGAGCTGCCCGGAAACTGTGATGACGGGGAGGATGATCCGGCCTATGTTGCATTTATGGAGTGGGTGCAGCAGGAGTCTGTGAAGATTTTACAGAATCGTACGCACAGTATTGCAGAGCGTATGCGGGAGTTTCTGGCATGGTGTGACCGTGTGCAGACCGTGATCAATTACGCACAGGCAAAAGAGGATATGTCGGTACTTGCAGACTGGAGATACGAAGATGCCGGTCATGAACTTCAGGAGTGGGAGCAGAAGAATATCGAAGGAAAAGAAAAGCCGGTCCGTGCGCTTTCTTATGAAGATTTCGAGGAACGTTTTGCAGTTTTTGCCGATATGGAAGAACTGGATGATGAATGGGTTCACACCAAGGAAGAATTTGCCCGGTTGTATCATGCGGAAACTTACGAAAAGATTTTGATGGAATATATGAAATCTTCCGATTACTCAGAACTCGGATATGAGCATCTGCTGGTTTATTTTGTGTATCGTTATCTGATGAATGCGGTATATGATTTTGATATTTTATCCTATGCAAAAATGATTGTGATGGCAACTCTTGTGGTCAGAGACATGGATGCGGCACGTTTTCAGAGAAACGGCGGTAAATTTACGATGTTTGACCGTATTGATGTGGCGCGTATTTTCTCAAAGGAAGTGGAACACTCCGAAGGAAATGCCGATGATCTGAAGGAAATGTG
>DLQV01000268.1:7161-10679 GCA_002474415.1 Lachnospiraceae bacterium UBA7598 | reverse complement strand
TGGAAGAAATTGCAAAAGTGGACGCACTTTGCAGACAGATTTAAACGTTTATAACAGAAATGAAAACAGGCATCTGACGAACTAGATGCCTGTTTTTTATGTTCTGTTTTATGTTTCTGATTTTACTTGTCTAACAGATCGGTGTAGAAATCTGCGTAATCTTTCCGGTTGTCTTTGCAAAAATCGATGGCAGCAGATGGATGCTGATTCAGGCGGCCGGTCAGCAGATATGGAATATCATAGCCCCATACGGCACCGTTCTCTTTGAGTGGCAGCATATAGTCTTCTAAGAACCGGAGTACTGGGAATACATTGTACTTTGGATTTTTCAGGAAGCTGAGCAGAAGTTCCATGGCACAGTTTCCGGCACCGCGTCCCATAGACATCATGGTAGCGTCTAAGAGACTGACGCCATGGGAAAGAGCTTCGATGGTATTGGCAAAGGCAAGCTGCTGGTTATTGTGTGCATGCACACCGATGTATTTGCCGTATTTTTCTCCAAGTTCGGTGTATTTATCTGTAATTGCACGGATCTGTTCCGGGTAAAGAGCTCCGTAGCTGTCTACAATATAAATGCCATCGGCGCTGCTTTGGCCGACCATCTCAAGAGCCTGATTGATATCGGACTCTTGGGCATTGGAAATTGCCATGATGTTGCAGGTTACTTCGTAGCCTTTTGCCTTGGCATCTTCGATCATTTCGATTGCGGCAGGCATCTGGTGGACGTAAGTTGCTACCCGGACCATGTCGATCACGCTGTCTTTTTTGTCAATGATATCTTTTTTGTAATCGCAGCGGCCAACGTCTGCCATAACGGAGATCTTCATATCGGAGTTGTTGTCACCAACGATTTCACGGATGGATTCTTCATCACAGAACTTCCACTTGCCGAATTTATTTACATCAAACAGCTCCTTGGAAGCTTTATAACCAAACTCCATATAGTCAACGCCTGCCTTTACATTGGTGCGGTAGAGTGCGTTGATAAAGTCATCGGAGAACATAAAGTTGTTTACGAGTCCTCCGTCACGAATGGTTGCGTCCAATACACGAATATCGGAACGTGCTGTCATTAAGTCTCCTTTTTGAGCCATTTTTGTTTCCTCCTTGTGGTTCTTTCATTCTTTTACACTTTAACGCTTTGACGCGTGTGAGTATATAATAACACAATCCGATAAAAATGCAAGCAAAAACTTTACTTTTTTCTTGTGTACTAATATAATTAAATTGGGCGAAAGTCCGAAGGAGGATAAAATGATTTACTTATTAGGAACATATGAACACGCATTGATCGCTTTTATCGGTGTTTTATTTGCTTTCGCAGTGACCTGTATTGCAATTGCAAAATTAAATGGGTATCTGCCGAAGGACATGGGAAGACAGTATGCACATGATGGAGCTCTTTCCGCCGGAAAACCAAGAGGTGCGGGTATTATTTTTGTATTGACTTTTGTTGTTTCCGCATTGTTGTTTGGAAAAATGAACAAAGAAATTGTGATTTATCTGGTACTGATCGTGATTGAAATGTTCACCGGATTTTTTGATGATGCTGCGGAAAAACCATGGGGTGAGTATTTAAAAGGAGTTTTGGATCTGGCGGTGGCCATTGTTGTTGCCATTTCCTATCTGCATTACAATTCCAGTGAGATTACCATTGCCATTACAGGTACGACCATTGTGATTCCGCCGGTTTTGTTTGCTATTCTGACCATTGTTTTGGTGTGGGTTTCCATCAATGTTACCAACTGTTCGGATGGTGTGGATGGATTGTCAGGTACGCTGACGATTATCACTTTGATGAGTGTATTTGTTCTTGACAATATTTTAAAAGTCAATGATTCTTTTAACTATTGTATTTTACTGTTTGCGGTTTGTCTGCTGGGATATCTGTGGTACAATGCAACGCCGAGCAAACTTCTTATGGGAGATGCCGGATCACGTGCAATGGGTATTTTTATCGCAATTGCTGTATTGAAGATGCACAGTCCATTTATGTATCTGCTGGTTGCAGCCGTGCTTATCGTAGATGGAGGACTTGGATTGGTAAAAGTTTCACTGCTTCGTTTTTTAAAGATACATATTCTGAAGAACATAATTACACCAATCCACGATCATGTAAGAAAAAAGGGTGGATGGTCCAATGCACAGGTGGTATTTCGTTTTGCCATCATCCAGATTGTGATTTCACTTGCAGCAATTTATCTGGTTATGATTTAAGTTATAATTGGAGGCTTTATGCGTTTTGTTTCCATTGAAGATGCCAGGCCGGGTATGTGTCTTGCATATGATTTATATGATTCCATGGGGCGCACCATGGTGGGAAGTGGTTGTGAACTGACCGCTTCTTATATCAATAAACTGAATGAGTATGGATTTAGCGGTGTCTATATCGAGGACGAACAGTCAAAAGATATCTATATTGAGGCTTCAATTCCGGAAGAACTGCGGCAGGAAGGGTTTAAGTGCGTGCAGGAGAATGATATTGACCGGTGTGCGGAGGTGGCACGCAAAATTGTGGAAAATCTTTTGTCCCGGAAAAATGTCAGTCTGGATATGACGGATCTTCGTTCTTATGATGATTACACGTATGCACACTCTGTGAACGTAGCAGTACTCTGCTGTGTAATTGGTATGGGAATGGGAATGAGTGAACGCGACCTGAATTATCTGGTCACGGCAGCGCTTTTGCATGATCTGGGAAAGCTTGCCATTCCAAAGGAAATATTAAATAAGCCGGGCAGACTGACACCGGAGGAATACCAGCTGATGAAAACACATTCGACGCGTTCGTATCAGCTGCTTTCGAAGCGATGGAATATTTCTGCGCATATTAAACAGACGGTACTACTTCATCACGAAAATGTGGATGGAAGCGGATACCCACAGGGACTGATGGGAGATGAACAGTCCCTTTCTGTACGTATTCTGCATGTGGCGGATGTATATGATGCACTGACATCCAAACGTCCGTACAAAAAACCATATTCACCTTATGAGGCGGTAGAGTATCTCATGGGTGCCTGCGGCATTATGTTTGACAGAAATGTTGTGGAGATATTTATGGAGCGGGTTCCGCTGTTTCCAAGAGGAACAGAAGTGAAGTTATCGGATGGGCGCACAGGACTAATCTATGAAAACAAAGGTCCGCATAATCTTCGTCCCATTCTTAATATGCCGGATGGAACCAAACTGGATCTGATGGAGAGTAAAAATTTAAATGTTACCATTCTTCCGCCAGAGTATCTGGATACCGTTTCTCCTGAAAAAGAAGAACCAGAAAGAGAAAAAATGGTTCAAGAGGCCGCAAAAAAGAAAATCATGATTGTGGATGACATGAAAACCAATCTGGATGCCATGCGGGGAATTTTAGAGGATGAGTATACCGTGATTTTGTGCAAATGCGGAAAACAGGCATTGCATTATTTAGAGAACAATGAATTCCCGGACTTGATTATCATGGATGTCGATATGCCGGAGATGAACGGAATTGAGACTACGGTGAGGGCGAATAAATTCAC
>DLQV01000268.1:1614-7051 GCA_002474415.1 Lachnospiraceae bacterium UBA7598 | reverse complement strand
CATGCAGCCGGATACATTGTGCGGCCCTATAAAGCAATTTATATCAAATCCGAAATAGAACGGATCTTTAGTGGTTGGAGGTAAGACAGAGATGGGCCTGTTTTTTCATCTGATTTGTCTTTTTTTTACACTGTTTGTATTGCAAAGTTATATCAGCAGCGGGTTTCACGCAAGGGAACACCGGCTGCTGCCGTTGGTTTTAGGGCTGATTGCGCTGAATAGTTTCTATCGTATTGCGTATTATATTACAGGAGAAGCGCATACACTTCGGATTTTGACAGACTTACTGACCATTCACATGTTGTATCTCCTGATTCATTATGTGGAAGATTTTATGAAATTCCAGCTAAAATGGAAGACGGAATTGATTCTTTTCTGCAGTCTGGTGCTGTTTCATTTCATATTGATTGTACGTGCTGCGCAGCGGGAAACGTATCAGGATGCGTTCCGGATTGCGCTGCTTTGTTATACAGGGATACTTTTGGGACTGGCTACTTATGTGAGAGTAAAAAGTGAAGTATCTTCCTGGGAGGGCCATGTGAATGACATGCTGTACCTGGGGATGGCACTTCCGGGAGTTACCCTGCTGTTTCGGGCTGTCACTCCGAAAGTGGAAGAATTTCTGGTACCGGGGGCTTTTGAGATTTCCTGTCTCATTGTTTTTTATCTGATGATGACAGGAAGGCTGTCGAATGTGACAAGTATCATCCGGGAAAATTTTTATAATATCAGTGATATTCCGACATTTTTGTTTGATAACAGAATGCGTTACCGGGATGCCAATGCCAGTGCCATGCGATGCTTTCCGGAAATTATCGGGGAACTGACGGATTATCCGCAGGAGTATTCTTTTTATACCAAAATGATGCGTTGGAGCAAAGAACCGGATCAGGATTATGTGGTTCAGTGGAAAGAAAGTTATTGCCGGTGTCAGCTGCATCCGGTCTGCAGTGAAAATGTGGTACGGGGATATATCCTTACATTGCTGGATGTTACGCAGCAAAAACAGGAAACGGTTCTGATGGAGCAGATGAAAAAGAAGGCAGAGAAACAGTCGGTTTTAAAGAGCCGTTTTCTGGCCAGTGTCAGCCATGATCTGCGGAGTCCGCTTCATGCAATTATCGGGGGCTCAGACATCTTAAAAAGGCAGAATCTGCCGAAAGAAAGTAAAAATATTCTCGAATATATCCGTGTTGCGGGAAACAATCTGTTGGAACAGGTGGATACCATTCTTGCGTATTCCAAGCTGGAGGCAGGAATGCTGATTCTCAAAGAGAAAACTTACAATTTTTTTGAGATGATAGAGGAACAGGCACGTCTTTGTCTGCTCAATATCCGGGAAAAAGATATTGTATTTACCGTGAAATTTCTGGACCGGTTTCCGGAACAGGTAAGCGGAGACAGTATACGTGTGGCGCAGATTTTTCAAAACATTCTTTCAAATGCCTGTAAGTTTACAGAACAGGGAGCAATTACATTGCTGCTTCACTGCAGGATGGAGGAAGGACAGGTATGTTTTGAAGGCTGTGTGGAAGATACTGGTGTGGGAATGACGAAAGAAAAAATGGCGCAGGTATTTAATGAGTATGTTTCTTTCTCTGAGGATATGGGAGCAGAGGGCACGGGCTTAGGTCTGTCAATCGTTCGTCAGCTTGTGGAAATGATGCATGGATGGGTAAAAGCCGAGAATGATCCGGGAAAAGGAACCCGTGTGTCTTTTTGCTTTTATCAGAAACAGGTGTTATCTTCGATGCTGGATCCGACAAACATCGGACAGGAAATTTTAAAGGAACAATGCGATCCGGAAGTGGAGGAAATACAGCCAAACTGGATTTATCCACGGGCACGTGTCCTTTTGGTGGATGACATGGAGGCAAACCGGGTAATTTTCCAGGAACTTGCTGCTCCATGGAAATTTATGCTGGATCTGGCTGCATCAGGAGAAGAGGCTGTGCAGATGGTAAAAGAACAAAGTTACCAGATGATCATTCTGGATCAGATGATGCCGGGAATGTCCGGATTTGAGACGGCGGATCAGATACAAAGATACAGTCATGCACCACTTGTACTTATGACAGCGGATATTTCGGATGAGGTGAAAAACCGTTCCATCCGGCATGGATTTACTGACTTTATGCCAAAACCCATCCGGTTGCAGCGGATGCGGCAGGTTTTAGAAACCGGAATACCGGTCAGATATCGGGAAAAACCGGATACTTTGGATACAGCAGAAAAGACAAAAGCCACACACCAAAGAATTGCTGCGGATATCCGCACACTTGAAACCTATGGAAAAGAGGTGGAGGAACTGATTCCACAGCTTTCGGAATACATGCAGCGGGATCTGCATATGTTTCAGACCAAGGTACATGGCATCAAGGGAATCAGCCGGCAGATTGGAAAAGAGGAGATTGCCCGGCAGGCAGAGATTATGGAAATGGCGGCAAAGACGGAGAACCGCACGTTTATAAAACGAAATCTGCAGGATTTTACGGAGCAGCTGCGGGAAGCTGTAAGAGAGGTAAAACAGCAGACGCAGAAATTGCAGGAAAGCGGCAGCAAGGTACAGCAACAGAAAGTACTTCCTGTATTGGAGGAAGAACAGAGAAAGTTATGCTGGAAGGAATTAAAGTCCGCATTCGATTCCTATGACATTGCAAAGATAGAGGAAAATTTAAACATACTTTCGGAACATGAATTGCCACCGGAAGAGAAAAAAAGACTTCCCGTGGTGAGGGAAGCCTATGAAAACTTAGATTATGAAATGGGAAGCAAAGCCTGCACATTTTAAACACGGCGACGTAAAAATGCATAGAATTTTTCAATATGAAAAGGTTTTCCCTGAACCGCCTGGACTTTCAGGCGGTTTTCTTCGCTAAAACCTACCAGAATGTTGTGATTGGCTTCTGCCAGGTAGTCCATGATACCATCAATATCGGATTTGGTATTTTTCGGACAGTTCACATACATGTGTTTGTTTGCCGTAATATGCATGGTGTAGGAAATGCTAAAATGATACCAGAGAATTTTGTGGAGCGTAGAGTGTTTATAGATCCATAAAATTTCCTGAATAGGTACGATGGCATTTCCATACGGCGATGTCATAATAAAATAATGCTCGGTGATGAACATGTCTTCGGTTGCCAGCTGTGGAAGTGTTGCAAGTTCTTCCTCGGCCTCGGCGAGAATCTGACCCGGATGTCCGAAGACGATCAGGTTCTGACACGGCGGGGAAAGCACCGGGAACCGGATATAGACAACACAGATCAGAAGATACAGAATCGTATAAATCATGGAACCGAAATACGCGATAAATAAAATGCGTGTCGTGGTTAAATGATAATCAGGCTCACTGAAATAGTACGAAGACAGCTGATTGCGGATACCGGTTTCGGTCCAGTTCAGGTCAGAGGAAAGCTGGGACAACAGTGCCTGGTAAGATTCTTTCCCTTTGACGATCCGGCCGGTGACGGTCAGGTGGTCGATCGTAGGGAGCCCTTCCTCACATGTATGGGGGGTAAGGAGAATGATGCTGCAATTATTTTTCTGTGTACTGTAATAATAATATCCACGGGTCTGCCCGTATGTTTCACATGTATATCCGCTGAATTTCAAATCCGTAAACGTCATGCGCACATAACGGTGATGGTCTTTGTATGCATCGGAAATCCGGGTATTTCCGGAAAGATGTGCAGGACGCAGCATAGCTCCAAGAGGAAATACAATCCAGAGAACTGCAAGTAAAACCAGATATATCATTGGAGAGAAAAGTCTTCTGCGATAGAAGGCCTGAATATTTTTGGAAATATAATGTTCGTAGTTGTCAGGCATGGAAAATCCTTTCTGTATTTCAACTTATGCATTCAGTATAAAGGTTTCAGAAAGAATAATCAACCTTGCTTTTGCTATAAAAACTTGCTAAACTATGATACAAAGCAGGAGGAAAAGGATGGACGCGTATACGAGTTTTGCGCAGGTTTACGACCTGTTTATGGATAATGTACCCTATGAGGAATGGTGTGCGTATATTTGTGAGATATTAAAAAAGCATGGAATTGCAGACGGACCGGTGCTGGATCTTGGATGCGGAACCGGAGAACTGACCCGGAAACTGGCAGCCTGTGGGTATGATATGACCGGTGTGGATGTTTCTGTGGATATGCTGCAGAAAGCCATGGAAAAACAGACAGATCCGCCGATTCTTTATCTGATGCAGGAGATGCAGACACTCGAACTGGATGGATGTGTGCGGGCAGTCTGCTGTACCTGTGACTGTGTCAATTATGTGCTTGAGCCACAGGAGCTTTCTGAGGCATTCCGGCGGGTTGCCGCCTGTCTGGAAAGCGGCGGAGTATTTATTTTTGATATGAATACTTCCTATAAATACGAACAGCTTCTCGGAGATCACACATTTGCGGAGAGCAGACCGGAAGGAAGTTTTATCTGGGAAAATTATTATGACGAAGAGACCAGGATCAATGAATATGACNNAAGACATTCCAGCTTGTCAATAATTATCTGGATCCTGACGGTATTTTTATTTTTGATTTCAATACGATCTATAAATATAAAGAAGTCATGGGCGACACCGTCATAGCGGAAAACCGGGAAGACTGCAGTTTTATCTGGGAAAACTACTATGATGTGGAGGAAGAGATCAATGAATATGACCTGACACTTTTTATCCCGGAAGAGGGAGAGCTGTACCGCAGGTATACGGAAACGCACTATCAGAGGAATTATAAGGTGGAACAGATACTGGATTTTCTGCAGCAGGCGGGACTGGTCTGTGAAGGAATGTATGATGATTACACGGATGCCGGCGTCAAAGCCGACAGTGAGCGTATTACATTTGTTACAAGAAAAGAATAAAGGAGAAATGATACATGGCAGATTATATTGTTAGAGCAACCGCAGCAGGTGCCGCAATCCGCGCATTTGCAATTACATCGAGGGATCTGGTGGAGACCGCCAGACAGGATCACAATACTTCCCCGATCATGACGGCAGCACTGGGACGTTTGTTGTCCGGCGGTGCGATGATGGGAACGATGTTAAAAGGAGAAAAGGATCTTCTGACCCTGCAGATCCAATGCAGTGGTCCGGCAAAGGGACTTACCGTTACTGCGGATGCCAATGGACATGTCAAGGGATTTGTTAATAATCCGATTGTGGAACTTCCGCCAAACAAAGACGGACATTTAAATGTGGGAGGAGCGCTGGATCTCGGTATTTTGAGTGTCATCAAAGATATGGGACTAAAAGAGCCATATGTGGGGCAGTGTCAGCTGCAGACCGGAGAGATCGCAGAGGATCTGACCTATTATTTTGCAACTTCTGAGCAGATTCCATCGGCCGTTGGATTGGGCGTACTGATGAACAAAAACAACACAGTACGTCAGGCGGGCGGATTTATTATTCAGCTTATGCCGTTTAC
>DLQV01000268.1:0-1566 GCA_002474415.1 Lachnospiraceae bacterium UBA7598 | reverse complement strand
CTGGAAAAGCGTATTGCAGAGATCGATTCTGTGACTATGATGCTGGAGAGAGGACTGACACCGGAAGGAATTCTCGAAGAAATTCTCGGAGATTTCGGGTTGGAAATCACAGATAAAATTCCGGCAGCATTTGTCTGTGACTGTTCCAAGGAGCGGGTATCCCGTGCACTTTCGACGCTCAGCAAAAAAGATCTTGATGACATCATCAACGATGGAGAGAGCATCGAGGTAAAGTGTCAGTTCTGTAATAAGGCATATGAATTTTCCGTAGAGGAATTAAAGGAGTTGAGAAAGTGAGACAGGGATTTGTAAAAGTAGCTGCAGTTACACCGAAAATTAAAGTGGCAGATACAAAATATAATGCAGAACTGATTCTGGATATGATGAAAGAAAGTACCCGGCAGGGAGCAAAGATTGTAGTTTTTCCAGAGTTGTGCTTAACCGGCTACACCTGTCAGGATCTGTTTTTGCAGGAATGCCTGCTGCAGGGAGCAAAGGATGCACTGATGAAATTAGTAAAAGAAAGTGCTTCACTGGATGCCATTTTCTTTGTGGGACTTCCTTTTGAGATTCTTGGGAAATTATATAATGTGGCAGCTGTGTTTTCCCACGGTGAGGTACTTGGAATTGTGCCAAAAAGTTATCTGCCAAACTACAATGAATTTTATGAGGCGAGACATTTCGTATCCGGAGCAGAACTTGCAACGGAGGTGGTTCTGCCGGATGGAAGCTGTGTTCCTGCGGACCGGGATCTGCTTTTTGTCTGTGAGCAGATGCCGAAACTCAGAATCGGTGTGGAACTGTGTGAGGATCTGTGGACGCCGAATCCGCCGAGTATTTCCCATGCACTGGCAGGTGCGTCTGTTCTGGTGAATTTGTCGGCTTCGAATGAACTGACCGGCAAAGACAGTTATCGCAGGGAACTGGTAAGTGGGCAGTCGGCCCGTCTTCTTGCGGCATATATCTATGCATCGGCGGGAGAGGGAGAGTCTACACAGGACCTGGTGTTTTCCGGGCACAACATCATTGCGGAAAACGGACAGATTCTTGCCGAGTCCAAGCGTTTTGGGCATGGTATCCTGTATTCGGAGATTGATGTGGAGCGTCTCTGCGCACAGCGCCGCAGAATGACAACGTTTGTCACGGAGGATCAGACACATACCGAGATTTCGTTCTCTTTAAAAATGGAAGAAACAAAACTGACGCGGTTGATTGATCCGGCACCGTTTGTGCCATCAGACAGACAGAACCGGGAAAAGCGCTGTGATGAAATTCTGATGATTCAGGCAATGGGACTAAAAAAACGTCTGGAACATACCGGAGCCAATGCGGTGGTAGGTATTTCCGGAGGTCTCGATTCAACGTTGGCACTTTTGGTGACTGTGCGCGCCTTTGATCTGTGTGGGCGGGATCATAAAGGAATTACGGCTGTCACTATGCCGGGATTCGGGACAACCGACCGCACGTATGACAATGCAGTGAAACTGATCCAGAGTCTTGGAGCAGAATTTGTGGAAGTGGATATCCGTCAGGCGGTAAATGTGCATTTTTCGGATATCGGACAGG
>DLQV01000005.1 GCA_002474415.1 Lachnospiraceae bacterium UBA7598 | reverse complement strand
ACCGGGTTTTCCCGCGGATCGATCGCAAGAAGCGCCTGTGTGTTGCGGTTTTTATAGAGAATTGCTTTGGCGCTGACCATCTCCATACATAGAAGGCCTGCCCCCTGTTCTTTGCACAACAAGCGAAATGGCAGGTCGGTTACGCCTGCCATAGGAGCTAATATTAAATTGTTTGGCAGTGTCACACTGCCGATCTGAAGTGGTCTGATCATAACTATTTTATTTTCCGATTCTGTTTTTTATACACAAGATTGATACCTTTTAATGTCAGGTTCGGATCGTAAATATCAATCGCATCCGTCTCGTTTGCAATGATACGGCCAAGTCCTCCGGTTACAACGGTTTTGATGTTTTCGAGTCCGACTTCGGCTTTCACGCGGTTGATGATGTATTCGGTCTGTCCGATCTGTCCATACACAAGACCTGCCTGCATGCTTGTGATCGTGTCTTTTCCAAGGATCGATGCCGGCTTTTTGATCTCGATCTCCGGCAGTTTTGCGGTATCTTCCCACAGGGCTTTTGCGGAAATACGGATACCAGGTGCCGTGATTCCGCCCTGGAATGCTCCGCTTTCATCCACATAATCATAGGTTGTCGCAGTACCAAAATCAATGACAAGCACCGGGCCTCCGTAAATTTCATACGCTCCAACTGCATCCACAATACGGTCTGCTCCGATCTGCTGCGGATTCGGTGTCACGATACGGATACCCGTTTTAATACCCGCCTCCACCACGATCGGTGTGATATGAAAATATTTGACAAGAGCCCCCCGCAGAGAATGCATCACATTCGGCACCACGGAACAGATAATGGCATCTTTAATTTCTGCCGGATGAATATCGTTCTGCTCCAGCAGATTCATAAGCATCATCCCGTACTCGTCCGATGTCCGTGGCATTTTTGTCGTAATACGAAAGCTTGCAGCAATCTCATCTCCCTGAAACACCCCGCAGGTAACATTCGTATTTCCAACATCTATGGTTAATATCATTCGTCTTCCTCCTCGTCCAGCGCCTCTAAGCCTTCGCCCAGATACAGAACTTTGTAATACATCTCAAGTGCCTCAAGCAACTCTCTTTTTTCGTTACGAAGCTGCTTGATTTTCAGCACACTTCCAATCTCATCATAGCAGAAATCGCCTTCTTCGCAGGAAGTGCGAAGTTCCAGATTTCCCGCTTCATCGAATACCAGCTCTAATACTCCGCCGATATCCTCGGTGTAAATAACACACATGATCTTTAACTCGTCACGGATGGACTGTGGAAGTCCGTTAAAATTTTCATTTAAGTAAAACTTTTTCTGATATGCGTTAGAAACGCACAATACTACCTCATTTGCCTCTTTAGACATATCCATAGATTCCTCTCACGGAGACTTCTCCGGAAGACACCAGTTTTCTTGACTCCCAGGTGTCTACAATCAGTTCTCCCTTTTTTGTAATTCCCATAGCCTTTCCCTCAAACGGCTCCTTCGGGTCCAGCACACGCACCTGCCGGCCACGGTTCACCAGCAGTTGATCGTACTCTTCCTGTAGTGCTGATAAATCCTCGGTCTGCAGATAAATCGCATATAACCGCTCAAACTCTTCCAGAAATGCCTCAATCAGATCTGCCCGGTGCACACGTTTTCCAGTCTCCAGCAGCAGAGAACTTGCATGATCCTGCAGTTCTTCCGGAAAACTTTCATTGTGCACATTGATCCCGATTCCGATCACAATATGATTGATATAGTCAAACTGTGCACTCATTTCCGTGAGAATTCCACAGATCTTCTTTCCGTTGATGACAATATCATTCGGCCATTTGATCAAAGCCTCTGCTCCCGTAACTCGATGCATTGCATTTGCCACCGCCATTGCCGTCACGAGAGTCAGCATGGAAGCATGGTTCGGATTGATGTCCGGTTTAAGCATAAGCGTCATATAAATTCCCGTTCCCGGAAGGGAATCCCAGGACCGTCCGCGACGACCTTTGCCCGCAGTCTGCTGATCCGCTACCACAAACGTTCCGGACGGATGTCCTTCTTCTGCCAGTTCTTTTGCTTTCGTATTCGTGGAATCAATCTTGTCAAAATAATACGTTTCCGCGCCTGCCCATTTGGTCTTTCGGATGCTTGCTAGCTCCACCTCGTCCATGCGGTCCGGCACAGATACCAGATGATATCCCTTATTCTGCACTGCCTCAATCTCATAACCGGCCTCTTTCAGCTGGTTAATTGCCTTCCAGACAGCGGTCCGGGATACGCCAAATTGATTGCACAGCTCCTGCCCGGACACATAACCGTCCGTCTCACGGAGCAGTTTTAAAATTTCTGCTTTCATAATCGTACTTTCCATTCACAAAAATATGTAAACGTTCTTGCTTTTTAGTCAGATAATGTTGCCTTCATGATCGCCTTGATGGAATGCATACGGTTCTCGGCTTCATCAAAGACAACGGAACGCTCACTCTCAAATACTTCATCGGTCACTTCCAGCTCGGATAATCCAAATTTTTCATAAACCTGTTTTCCGATCGTAGTCTTTAAATCATGGAATGCCGGCAGACAATGCATGAAGATCGCGCTGTCCTTTGCATTTTTGAATGCATCGGTATTGACCTGATACGGTTTCAGATCATTGATACGCTCTGCCCATACTTCTTCCGGTTCCCCCATGGATACCCATACATCTGTATAAATGACATCGGCATCTTTGGTTGCTTCTGCAACACTGTCTGTCAGTGTAATGGTTGCCCCTGTTGTGGATGCCACATCTACGCAGTAATCCACAAGCTTCTTGTCCGGATAATATTTTGGATTGGTGCAGGCAACAAAATGCATACCAAGCTTTGCACAGGTAACCATCAGGGAATTGCCCATATTGTAGCGGGCATCCCCCATGTATACAAACTTCACACCCTTGAGTTTTCCAAGATGCTCCTTGATGGTGAGCATATCGGCAATCATCTGTGTCGGATGGGATTCATTGGTCAGTCCGTTCCATACCGGAACCCCTGCGTATTTTGCCAGTTCTTCCACGATTTCCTGTCCGTATCCGCGATATTCGATTCCGTCAAACATGCGTCCGAGAACACGGGCCGTATCCGGAATACTTTCCTTTTTTCCAATCTGTGAACCGCTTGGATCAAGATATGTCACATGCATACCCAGATCATGTGCGGCTACCTCGAAAGAGCATCGGGTTCTTGTACTTGTCTTCTCGAAAATCAGTGCAATATTTTTTCCAACCAGACTGTCATGCATGATTCCCTGATGTTTCTTCTCTTTCAAATCTGCGGACAGATCCACAAGGTACAGGATCTCCTCCGGTGTAAAATCCATCATTTTTAACAAATTACGTCCCTTTAATGTCATTGCTCTTCCTCCTTAAGTGTACGTTGAAAACATTTTACTCCATTTGCCGAAATTTTACAACAATCGTATGAAAAATTGACCGATCAAAAAAGGAGCTCTGCCCTTCGACAAAGCTCCTGGATTTTTTAGTTTAATAAAATACAATCGGTCCTACAACCGTTCCCGCGTGACCACTGGATGCCAGTTTGAAGTATCTTGCTCCACCTGTCGGATCACTGCCGTTTAATGCGGCTCTCGCTGCCTGTCTGGCGCTTGCGCTGACACCGCTGGCAAGTCTTGCCTCAAGTCTGCCGGAAGATGCCGGTCCAAACTGACCGCTCTGGTAGATGACTCCATAAATGGAGTTTGCAAATCCGCCACTTCTTACACGATTGACCACAACCGCGCCAACTGCTGTCATACATTGAACACTGGTTCCACCAGCCTCACACTGTACAAGTGCTGCCAGAAGTGTTTCTTCATCTGCGCTTGCGGCAATTGATGCATTCTGTGTTGTCTGGGAAGATGCTGACTGACCAGATGATGATTTCTTTGCAGCCGAAGCAGCTGCCTTCTTCTTTGCTTCTTCCTTTGCCTTCTTTTCTTCCGCTGCCTTGATGGCTGCCTGTTCCTCTTCAATCGTGACGGCTTTTCCTGTATCAAGTGTAACTGTCACATAATCTTCACTCACGTAACAGGTATCCGAACCAACTTTTACGGCGATCCATCCGTCTTTTTCTTCGGCCTTTGTATTCACATCCATGCGCTCACCGGATGCAACGGTTTTTACTACCCCTGCATCTGTGTCAGGTGCTTTACGGATACGAAGACCGTCAATGGAAACTTTTGCGACCGTATCACAGTGCTTCTTTGCATAATTCAATGCATCCGTTCCTGTCACACAATACTCATTCTTTACATATCCTGTCACGCTGCCGGACTGAATCTTTGTCCAGGTATCGCCCGCTTCTTTTACAACTGCACGATCCCCTTTGTACATCTTTCCAACAATTTTGGAATCAGAATCTGCCTTTTCACGAACATAAAGGAAATCATCCACATTCGCCATCAGCTTATCCTGCCATTCCTGTTCTTCTTCGGAAACAGGTTCCTGTGCAACCTCCTGTGCAACCGTCTCCTCTTTTGTATCATTTGTATCATTCTCGGATATAACCGTTCCATCTGCCGTTGCAGCGACCAAAGCCGCATTTGTCTTCTCAACAGAAATATATCTGTCCAGATAATCTGCTGACTCTAATTCATATTCATTCATGGCAGATGCCACTCCGGCAATACCGTTATTAACTAACTTTGTGTCTGCAACTGCATTTTTCGCTGCAATACCCACTCCATTACCGGTAACTGCAGTGACTGTAAGCGTGAGTGCCAGTCCCGACACGATTACACTTTCCATCACCTTTTTGCTTGCTTTCATTGATGAACCTCCGTTGTTTGTTTCATCCACATCTCAATTGTGGAGTCGTAACATTTTATGCAATAAGTATTACACTTATGTTGCGTTTTTAAACACTTTATTTCATTTGTTACAAGTTTGTTACGTCGCTCATTGTAGCACAGGAATTCTTATTTGTCAAATTTTAGTAGAAAAGTGGGCAAAGTGCTCCACTTTCATCTAAATTTTGTCACAAAAATGGGTGTGCGTTTTCATCGCACACCCATACGGTTTTTGAAAATGTTACATATTTTAAAATCTTATGTCACTTCTTGTATTGTTCTTGAAAAAAAACATATTTTCACGGAAAGATTTCCTGCAAAACCGTTGAGATTATGCGGTTTTCTTCCTCATCCTCATACAAATTTTTATTTTGTACTTTTTCCGGTGACACACTTTTTTCTTCTTTCTTTGTCGGCTTGTCCATGTGTTTTTTTAAGTACAATTCCATACGTCTTCTGCATCTGTTTGCCTTTTTTTGCTGCCGCACGATACAAAATACACCAATGGTCAAAATCAAAAAAATCACAAGTTCCAGACCCATAACCATTAACTCCATCTCATTTTGCCATTTGCCGATCCACATCAGTATTGTCATATCTGCTTCCATCCTTTCATATTATTATGTAGAATCACTTTCTGCTGTACAAATTCTATTATAATGAAAGAACGTCTGCTCCGGAATATCCTTTCGGTCGCAAGTTTCGACAGATTCGTCAGATACGCTGGTTACTGTTGCCATTGCTTGACATTTCTATATGGATCATATAGAGTTGACTTAAGTAAAGAAAAGAGGAAATATCGAATGGCTAAATCAAAAAAAATCGTTATGACCGGTGGTGGAACTGCCGGACATGTTACTCCAAACATTGCCCTTATGCCGGCATTGCAGGAAGCCGGTTATGAAATTACATACATCGGATCCTACAACGGAATGGAAAAAGAACTGATTGAAGCACAAAAAATCCCTTACATTGGGATTTCCTCCGGTAAGCTCCGTCGTTACTTCGATTGGAAAAACTTTTCCGATCCATTTAAAGTATTAAAAGGATATGGGCAGGCAATCTCTATCCTGCGCAAGCTCAAACCGGATGTTGTCTTTTCCAAAGGTGGATTTGTATCCGTTCCAGTTGTCCTTGCTGCAAAGCACTGCCATATTCCGGCAATTATCCACGAATCCGACATCACACCAGGACTTGCAAACCGAATCGCTATCCGCGGTGCCAAAAAAGTATGCTGTAATTTCCCGGAAACCATGAAATATCTCCCATCGGAAAAAGCGGTCTTAACCGGTTCTCCGATCCGCCGGGAACTGTTCCACGGGGATGCGGAAAAATCGCTCCATTACTGCGGTTTCCCGGATCATAATAAACCGGTACTCCTGATCGTCGGTGGAAGCTCAGGTTCTAAGGTAATCAATGAAGCAGTACGGAAAGTTCTTCCGGAACTGTTAGAACAATTTTATATCATTCATCTTTGTGGAAAAGGAAATCTCGATGAGAAATTAAAAGGCGTGATTGGCTATGCCCAGTTTGAATATGCAAGTGCAGAACTGACCGATATGTTTGCATTGGCAGATCTTGCGATCTCCCGCGCAGGCGCAAATTCCATCTGTGAACTTCTTGCATTGCACAAGCCAAACATCCTGATTCCACTTTCTGCCGCTGCCAGCCGTGGTGACCAGATTTTAAATGCGAAATCTTTTGCAAAACAAGGGTTCTCTTATGTAATTGAAGAAGAAAAACTGACCGATCAGACATTACTTGACGCTGTGCATGAAGTATATGCCAACCGCGAAAAATACATCCGTACCATGTCAGAAAGCGGTCAGATGGATTCCATCGGAACCATTTTAAAACTGATTGAAAGTGTTTCTAAATAATCTACCAAAACAAAAATATGCATATCTGCTGTACATATTTCATTTACAGCGATATGCATATTTTTCTATATAGAGATACGGATTTTTCCTTACATCTTCATCTTATCGCAGATGTCTTTCATCTCTTCATCAGAAAGAGATAAATGCTCCCACTCAGGAACTGCCTGATCTCCTGCTTTACGCGGAATCAGATGCATATGGAAATGGAATACCGTCTGTCCGGCTGCTTCGCCATTGTTCTGAAGCACATTGTACCCGTCACATCCCAGTACTTCTTTTTCATGTGTGATGACTTTCTTTGCAAGCTTTGCAGCCTTTCCGAGTACTTCATCATCAATTTCAAACATATTTGCATAATGCTGTTTTGGCAGAATCAGCGCATGTCCTTTGGTTGCAGGGCTTGCATCCAGAATTACACGGAAATCCGCATCTTCATAGATCGTATTGGTCGGAATATCTCCGTTTGCCAGTTTACAAAAAATACAATTGTCGTCTTTCATTTTTTTGCCTCCTAAAATACAAATATCTGATCGAGCATACGAAGCGTTTTAAAATTTCCTTTCGCTGTCATCTCACCCGTCATAAACGCTCTCTGGAATGTCATCCGTCCATCAATGATTGACTGCAGGACATCTCTGCTTAATTTTGCAACCACGTCAATCTTTTCTTCCTGTCCGTAATGAATCTCCAATTCTCCGTTTTGAATTGCTACATACAATGGCTTTTTGATTCCTTCGATAATGAAGGAATAGCTGGCAGCAAAATCCTCAGTAGATACAAAGTGACTTTCCAGTTCCTTCACAAATGGAGTATCCATATCATCATCCGGCTTTCCAAGCATATCTTTGAACATTGATGCCAGTTCCTCAATATCCTCTTTCTGCTGCTTCACATAAGTATCATCCGATACGTATTTCGAGAGCTGCTCGCTCTCCTGCGGTGTCAGGTTCAGCTGCTGTGTCCGCAGAACACTCTGCTTTACTGCCTGATTACTGGTCGGAAGATTTTTGATCTTCTGGGAAATGGTCCGGTACAGGTTTTCCGCTTTCTTTTCAATGATCAGCGTATAATCTTTATTCTGCTTGAACTCCACCAGATCCTCTACGTATCCGCATAACCCTGCACAAGGTAATCCACCCAGAATCTCCCATGCGTTCATCAGCGTCAGTTCTCCCTCGCGCTCTCCATAAGTTGTGGACATAACGATCGGCTGCATATACGTATGGCTGATTTTTTCTTTGTCTCCATATAACCAGCAGGCATCCAGAAACTGCTGCATATAACCACCAATTCCCAGCCACTCAATCGTTGTGGCAAGAATAATTCCGTCTGCCTCTTTGAATGTCAGCGGAAGTGTTGCGATTTCATTTTTGTGCTCATATATATTGAATCGTTCGATGTTTACCCGAAGTTCCCGTAAAACATCTTCCATCTTTTTTAATACATACAGTGTCGGGTCATCCAAAAGTCCCCGGCCTCCATAATACACATTGATTTTCATCGGTATACTCTCCTTGCTTTGATACTAATTAGTATAGGGATTTTCCCCCGATAAATCAACTGCTTTACGAGGTTTCCGGTATAAAATAATTGCAAGAACAAATCCCATCGCAAGGCCACCGACGTGCGCCCAGTTATCCACATCCACACTGGTAATTCCATAGTACAGGCTGATTACGATCATAAACAGCAGCCCTTTCCCTGTCAGAGATTCATATCTTCCTTTATGTATAATCACAATCCACAGCAATGCCCCGATAATACCAAAAATAGCACCGGATGCTCCTGCCGATACATCATACTTTCCCCGCGCAATCATCTACACATAGGACAGTGTACTTCCACCCACACCGGCGATCAGATACAGGCACAAATATTTGATATGCCCCATCGCCTTTTCCAGAATCGGCCCTGCACAGATCAGTACCAGCATATTATTCAGAATATGTTCAAATCCAAAATGCATAAAAGTGGCTGTAAACAGTCTCCAGTATTCTCCCTGCTTCACATATGGCGGCCAGACCGCCCCCATTTTCACCATGAATTCCGAGTTTTCCGTATTTCCGAGGATTTCTAAAATCACATAAACAAGGATATTTACTACAACAAATCCCACGGTCACGAATGGAAGTTTCTTTTTTTGTGGCATGCTTTTCCCTCCTGATTTTTTCACATGCTATCAGTATACTCACTTCCGTTTGGAAAGACAAGGCAGTTAGCAAAAACGATATCGGACATCCGCGAAACGGATCATGTCATTACTGTTTAATTTTCTTCTCTCTTTGTAAGCCAGCGGCTCATCATTCACAAAAGTACCATTTGTTGAATTTAAATCCTCAATATAATAAGTTTCCCCATCATAATCAATGCGCGCATGTAGCTGACTGACTGTATCCGCCTGTATTTGTACATCTGCATCGGGACCATAACCGATCCTTGTCATTTTCTTTGTGACACAGATATCCTCGTACGTTTCCGCCCCCTGATATAATAATATTCCTCTGGTTTTCCCGGTCATGCTGCTCAGACAAACGGTTGGCCGATATTCCGGCTGCGCCACTGTTTTTATTTCCTCTTGTGGATATACCACAGCAGATTCCACAGATTTTCGGGTATCTCGCATACGTTCTTCTTTTCTTTTGTGATATTCAGGCACACGATCTTCCGTTTCTTCCTCTTCCAGAAGTCCGATTTCCTGCAATATCTTTTTTAATTTTCTGACCCACTCCTTTTCCTGTTTTTCTCCTGTTTTCTTCGCCTCTCTTTTTCGCCCGTGCTCCCTTTTTACAGTCGTATCTCTCCGTTTCCTGTTTGATAAGTCTTCACTCTTCTTTTCAGGAACTATGGGTTGATATTTTTCTTCTTTCCATCCTTTATCCAATCTGCTTCTTTCAATTTCTTCTCCGAAATCTTTTTTCACTTCTTTTTGCTTGCTTTTTATAATTTCATCCCGAATATCTGTAATCGAATACCCATCCATAAGTGTTTTTTCATAAATGCCATATGCGGCTTTTACCGCCTGGGCATCTTTATGATCCACTTTTGTAAGCAAAAATTCCATCAGTTGCTGAAATTCCATCTCAATGGTTCCACTGCTGCCCGGATACACCGTAAAAATAATTTCCTGATTACTGTTGGTGATAAATATCAACTCCGGATCGAGCATCAGACAATTTGTCTGAATCAGATTCCATTCCAGGATCTCCATTTCACTGCAAATACTCATAATCAATTTTTCGATGAAAGAAATATTAATCTCTTTTACCCTGCAATACATATCCAGTGACTGTTTACCGGATATGTTATACCAGTACTGTCCGTCTCCATCCACATAAGCTTTTTCCACAGCAAGAAGTCCCGGCAATTTTCTCTGTAACATCAGTTTTTCATCCAGCCCCGCATGCATTCCCGCCGCAATTTTCATGTAACTTCCTGTAAGATTTCTTTCATATATAATTTCCCGATTGATCATTTTTTCACCTCTTTTAAAACCTGATATTTATAAAAAGAATCTACTGCCCATAAATCTTCGATCTGTTTTTCCTCATGTTCCGCCCGAACTTCTTTTAGCAATTCAATTCCTGTACACATAGCTGCCATCATAGTCCATATTAAAATTGGTACAATTAAAGCCGCCTCTACCGTATAACTCCCTCTCCATTTCATGTTTTTGTCTCCTCTTATCTCTGTAATCCCCACACAATCAGATGTGCACCTAAAAGAAATGGCACAAATGGAAGCTCACATTTTCTGTTTTTATGCAAAAAAACCAGCAATACAAGTGCTGCAATTCCCGCAAATGTAATTGCAAGCATAATAATTCCTATCATTTGTCCCAGCGCATAAAAACATCCCATACTTAAAATTACCAATCCGTCCCCATAACCGATACTTTCTCTTGTACTCCACGCCAGTATCAGCACAAATACTCCCGGCAGCATTCCTAAAAAATATCCTGTATCTTTCCATCCACCGCCCAGTAACGATACAACTGTTCCCAATCCTCCAAGCAGCAAAATCAACCAGCCATGAAGTTCATGTTTTCTTATATCTTCCACGGATAATCCTGTCAGTCCACAGGTCAGTATACACATTCTGATCATTTCATAGTAATTCTGCATTATCTTAATTCACCTCCACATCTGATCCACACTTGCCACATGCCCTTTTTCCTCCTGTTTCTTCCAGAAGAACCAGATAAATGGTTCTTTTTAATCCACTACAGGCAAGATTACTGTGGTAACAAGTACCATAATCTGTCACATAAACCCATTTTTGAATACGATTTTTTGCCACGCATTCAGAACACGCGCTGTATTTATGATCGTTTTTGTTTCTCATACCATTTATTCGCGCAAAATCGGTACCTGTGATACTCAAATCCAGATAATGACATTTTCTACTCCTATGATAAACAGTTCCATGTTTTGTAACATACACATAATCATTCTGTTCTCCATCTTCACGGTCACCAATCCACTTATGACTCTTACTTTTCTGACATATACTGACACCTTTTACATCAAAAAAAGTAATTGGAAGTTTTAAGTAATAATGAACCTGCAAATCAATATAATTACCTGACAAATCGGATTTTGCCATCGTAATTGCATGTTTTCCTCCGCCAATATATTTTTCCGGCAAGCTATATGTTTCCAACTCTTTTCGAAAATATGACTCTGCCGATAACAACAGCCCTGTTTGTGAAGAAACCGCCGCTGCTTCACACGCCGTCTTTCTACTGGCATAATTCAATGCCTCCTGAACTTCCGTCTGTATCTGCAAAACCCGGAAGAAAAATAATAGCGTAATAAAAAACACCGCTGTGACCGGAATAATTACCGCAGCTTCCAGCGTATACGATCCTTTAAAAAAGGAACATAAGGATGCCTTTTGGCATGGATCTTCTTTCTGTTCATAGATAACGGCTTGCGGAATCGAATCTATGGGTTCGTTTATTATCTTATGAATACCTGCCTGCTTCGGAAAAGATTGAAATTTGAGGGTAATTGTCTGTTTCCATTGTCCAAAAGACATCCTTATCTCCCCTCCTTCCCATGAAAATAACTGTATCCGGAATGATTTTGAATTCGAAACCCACTCGAATAATTTTCAAGAATTGTCACAAATCCAAGGAATACCGGTCGGAATTCATAAGTGGCTGTTAGCTCTGTCTCACACAAAACATGGTCCATCTGAAAATTTTCATACCCTTCCTGCGTTTGTACGTACGCTTCCTCCACATCCATGGTGCGCATCGCAAGCGTATTTTCCCCATGAAACAAAAGCAAAATAGCAGCATACTGTCCATAATCCAGGCCCTGGGAACAATCCCTCGCCACAGACCAGCCTGACAAAAGTTCCGGAAGCATATGTACATTTGAAGTCCAGTCCGCATCACTTTTTATCATTGTGATCTTTCCCCCGGACAATAGCGTCCTTACATCTAACACACTTTCCGCAAAAGCCCACGCCACTAAGATTCCGTATTTTACAGCTTCAATTACGGCCGGATTCGCTGACGCTCCTGCCAATGTAACTGCAAGCGCCATTGCTTCTGATTGTCGCTGGGAAGATGCAGTTAATGAGGCCATATTCAGAGGTTCCCGCATGGCAAGCAATTCTGAGGCAACAACTTTTAAATTATCTGCATCATTCTTTTTTCCTCCCAGAACATATTCCAGTTCATATTCCAGCACACGATCCTGCTTTTTCTCTACATAGTTTCCGAGATAATTAACCAAATACTGATGAAATAATACTTTTTGATACCAATCAGTTCCCTCATAAGAATCCATCGTACCTTTTTCGAGGTTTCTGTGTGAAACAGTTTCTTCTATATTAATAGATTTCCCGGATACCTTGGCATTTTCGGGCAAAACCAAAGATAGTACCCCTTCCTTTTTCACTTCCGTCACCGTTTCCAAAGGATTCTCTGCTGGAACTTCCTTTTCCCCAGCGTCCCGATCCTTTGTTTTATAGCCCTGGCGTGCAGCACCCTTTAACCGTCGGGATGACGAGGTACCTGCTTGATCTGCTTCCCCGGTTTCATATTTTTCCGGATGTTTCAATGCGTCCATCGCATCCGTAATACTATCATCTGCATCTTTGTAATCTTTTTTCACTTCTTTTACAGCTTCATAATTGTTGTAAACAGATTTTGCCATTTCATACGCAATATTCTTTTTTATATAAGTGCACACAGCCTTCTGAAATACAGCGCCATTCTGATCTGTCAACAGCCGATAGGGATCATACTTTGCATCCGTCATCTCTGCGGTCAACAGACTCATCCCGGAAAGCAAAGTTTTTTGTTCTTTGCTTCCAAGATGGTCCGATGTAAGACTGCGCAGCTGCGCTTCCCGATTGTTAAATGAAAATTTACCTTCTGTGTCTTCCACGCGTATTCCAAGGATTCTGTACGTTTCCCACAAAGGACTGCAATAATCTGCAAAAACTGACTCCAAAACGGTATCCGTGTTCATATACAATACTTTCTGAAGCTCATAATGTCTTGCTGCTTCTAAAAGTGTGAAAAGAAGCTGTGCTACCAGCATCAGCGCAAGGGCCGAAAACACAGTAATACTCGCCTTTTTTCTCACTATACCTCTCCTGCACGATCTTTAATTGTATTAAAAATATCCGAGACCAGTGTTGTCAGTTTTTTCTTAAATAACACAACAATACCTATCAATACGACGACTATAAGTACCATTTCTACAACACCAACCCCATCTTCTTCCATTAAAAAGTTCTTAAATCCTAACATAATTTTCCTCCTTATACTTGAAATGACAGCATTGCCGGAACCATGATGATAGCAATGACAATACCAAGCATGATCATAAGCGGCAACAGCATTTTCGTTCCAGCTTCTTCTCCCAATTTACAGGCCATTGCTTTCCGTTCTTCCAGTGCATTCTCCGATTCCTGCTCCAAAAGCTTACACAATCCTCTGCTTCCTGTCTGTAAATTCTGTAAAAGAATTCGAATCAGTCTCTGATACTCTCCCAAATCCACCCTTTCTCCAAATTTCTGGTATGCAAGACGTTCACTTTCTCCATCCAGGATCTCATGGTTCGTTATCAGCATTTCTTCATAGACATACCGCTCTTTTATTTGTTTTTTCTGCCTTTTATCAAAATATTGAGCGGAAATTCTATTCCACGCCTGCTTTAATGACATGCCTGCTCCGAGTAAAATCAGAAGTTTACTCACAACTTCTGCATAATCCAGTTTCATCTGCTCTTTTTTCAAATGATCTGCAGTCCGTTTCCTTTCCACAACAATTCCCGCCATCAAAAACAGAACAAGAATTTCAAAAAACAGAATTTTTCCTACCAGATGCTGCTTTTTCTCTTTCCATTGCAGTTTTACCCCTGCCGCCTGATCCGGCAGAGTCAGATATCGCTCCCCTTCCTGTGTACTCTGTTGTTCCACATCCTCTTCAATTTCATGAATTACCTTCTCCTGCTGCGACATTGCTTTGGGATATACATGAAAAGAAAACGTATATTCTTCCCGGTATTTTTCACAGGTAAGAGTCACACTTGCCTGTACAAGCGCTCCTTTGTAATCTAACTGGCTCTCCCGAATCGTTCCATCCACGTCCACTGCATCATACTGATCTAATGTCCAGTCAGCCTTCACAAATCCTTTCGCATATGTTGTTTTCATATGTACCTGTTTTGTCACATGTGAAGCCTCTTCTCCTTCTGAAAAAAATGTTTTATCTATTTCTTTCTCCGCCTGAGAAAAATAGGATTCTGCCGTCTTTTGATCGATACATTGTGCAGGAACGCTCACCTGATAGTCATAATTTTTCAATTGTTCCCCTGCATTCAGCGTGAGTTCCACCTCCTGCCTCCCACTGCCCGGACTGCCCCGGATAATCCTGTTTTTCTCGTCCATACTGCGATCGGAAAACTCCATATATGCTCCCAGCAGCAATAACAGAATACAAACGACCGCTGCCTCTATCACTTTTTTCCTTTTCACACTTCCCCCTCTACATGTGTATGGTCATAATTTTCTCCGCCAGTACAATCGCCCCTCCATAAACAGCCAGACACGCTGTCATGAATAATACCCCGGCCACATTTCCATATAAAACATTCAGAAAATCCATGGATGTCACTTTCAGATATGCCAATATAAACATTGGTATAGCATTCATTACTTTCTGTTCCATCTTCCTGGAAGCAATCTGTACCTGAATCTCCCTCTCCGTTTCATAGCGCACCCGCATATGTCGGGATGTTGCGTCAATGATTGTCACAAAATTTCCGCCACTGCGTTTTGCGAATGAAAAAACTTCGGAAAAACTTGCAATATCCATATTTCCACTTCGATTCGAAAAATCTGCAAGCAATACTTCCAACGGTTGATTGAGACTGACGGAACAGTTCATCTCCTTTACTTCCTGATACAGATAAGATTTTTTCCCATATAATGCAAGTATTTCTTTTTCTGCCTCTTTCCACGCATTTTCTATAGAAAAACCAGCAAGCAAAGCCGCACTGATACTCCGAAGGGTATCCATAAATTCCCTTGCAAGCTGTATCTGCATTTGTTCTCTCCCTGCTTTTTTCTGACGCTTCATGAAAAACCAGATAAAAACAGGGAAAAATACTATCCCCAGCCAGCTGGCATAAAATAAATATGCGACCACCACCGTCAGTAGGCTAGCCCAGGCAATTCCTTTGCAGCATTCCCTCCGACTCAGATGATACACACGATAATCCATCTTTCCCAACTCCCTTCTCCAAAGTAAGCCCTGCCATCTCCAGTTTCTTACGATTGTTTAATATGCCGCAATGCTTCCATGTCCAGTTTCCTTCGGTTCCTTCCAACTGGTAAATCGGAGAAATCTGAATCTCGCCATTTTCCACCCCACATACTTCTGTAATTTCCAGTACCCTGCGGCTTTTATCCGGTAATCTTCCCAGATGGACAATCAGATCTATCCCGGATGCAATCTGCTGTCTGATTGCAGCAATTGGCAGTTCCATTCCCATCAACACCATCATTTCCAGACGGGAAAGAATATCTCTGCTTGAATTTCCATGGGCTGTAGATAATCCACCATCATGCCCGGTGTTTAATGCTTGAAGCATATCAAATGCTTCCGCTCCACGGCACTCCCCGACAAGTATTCTATCCGGCCGCATACGCAATGCCGTGCGGATCAGATCCCGGATTGTCACCGGTTGTACCCCTTCCATATTTGCATTCCTTGTTTCCAAACGTACCAGATTTTTGATTCCCTGTACTTGAAGTTCCGCGGAATCCTCGATTGTTATGACCCTCTCATCCTCTGGAATATACTGCGATAAAGCATTTAAAAACGTTGTTTTTCCGGAACTTGTCCCCCCTGAAATTAACAGGTTATATTTTGCCCTTACGAGCATCTTTAAAAACTTTGCTGCGTCCTCCGGAAGTGCTCCTTTTTGAATAAGGGTTTCCATATCCAACGGTTTCTCCGGAAATTTCCGGATTGTAATCGTAGAACCATCCAGAGAAATCGGTGCCAGTACAATATTTACACGGGATCCATCTGCAAGCCTTGTATCCACAATCGGATTCGATAAGTTGACCACGCGGTTATGTCTTCCGACGATCTGCTGTATCACATCCTGCATTTTCTCTTCGCTTGCAAATTCCTGATTCCATGCGTAGACGCTTCCTGCCTTTTCATAAAAAATATGTTTCGGACCATTGACCATAATCTCGGAGATCTCCGGATCATCCAGAAGTTCCTGCAAAGCATCCAGTTTTCTGAGTGAATTAAACACCCTTGCTTCCAGCATCAGACGCTCCCGGATCGAAATCGGCTCTTCCTGCATCAGCCGGGAGGCTTCTTCTCCAATCAGATTTTCTATTTCTTCATCCGACATCTCCCGTGAAAGATCCATGCGTTCCAATACACGCTGCCGGATTCCTTCTACATACTCATCCAACCGGCATCATCCTCCGGATACTGTCTCCAAATTCGTTCCATTTCCATTGCTCGACAAGCCGCTCGCAGGACACCATCGGAGTCGCTACAAGTGGAAGCTGTATCTCCCGCAGATTCTCGGATAACCGTTCTTCTCCACGTTTTTGAATCTCCGCCAGAAATTCTTTTTCTCTCCACTGTCCAAGGCCTCCTCTGCTTTTCATCAGAAAAATTTCCTGACAACTCCCCAATAATTCAAAAAATCCCATAAATCGAGATCCCAGATTTAAAACTATCGTGGTATAATTCATCTCCTGCGATAAAATCTGAAACAATTTCTGATAGGTCACATTCTTTACTTCACACAGACATTCTGTATTTCCCAGTGGATACACAACATCTGCCCGATCCAGCCGGCCAATACAGGAAACCATTCTGCTTTTTGAATATTTCCCACTTTCCGCCATCACCAGAAGTTCTTCCAGTCCGGGTGGATAAGATTCCTCCAGTAACTGCGACAAACCACTGTTTTCTTGCAGATCCAAAAGCAAAACCTTTTCATTTTCACTCAAAATCGAGGACAACGTGACAGCAAACGGAAGCTGCATTTCATTTTCTGCAAGCGAATATACTGCTAAAACCTGCATTTTTCGCTTTACACTTCCACTGACATTTTTTATTTCTTCTCCAATCTGTTTTAATATCTCATCGACGATTTTATTTACTTCCTGATACTTATCCACTAACAACACCCCCTTTTCCACGTACTTATCCACATTTTCGTCCCCATCGAACAGATAAATCTGTGGAATTTCACATCCTGTAATGCTCTCCCCATCCAGATGATCTGCCAGAATAACCGCATCCAGATTTTTACAGGCATCCTGAAGTGCCTCCTTCTGAGAGAACATATGCAATTCCAGCTGATCTCGATAATGATTCATCAGACAGCTGGCGAACCGGTCCCCATACTCCCGGTCTCCAATACAGAGTCCCAATCGAACTCTCTTCATAGCTCCTCCTTTCTCCTTAAAACAATGACTGCCATACGGTTCTGTGTGCATACAATATTCCCAGTAAAATAGCAACAGAAAAATGCATGAAGTTCTGCTCTTGTGCCCAGTCTTTTCGATAAGATGAGAATTTCCCCAAAAACAATTCCCTGAAAAAAAGCTGTGCTTTAAAAAGACTTACCCCAAGATTGTGATGATACAGCATTTTAATCACGGCAATCATAGCTCCAACCATAAACGCTGCAAGTATACAATCTGTCAATGTTTTTAAATTTGTAAATCCACCGATAACGGAAAAAAGTTTGATATCTCCGGCGCCCAACACACCTATGAGATAAAAAAGATATAACATGATAACCGGAATAGAAATATTCAAAAGAACTTGAACGATTCGTGGCACTCCACCCAAAACTATACCGAATGCCATCGATAAAAATAAACCCATGATAATCAGCCGGTTACTGATCCTCATGCTGGTAATATCCTGAACGACTGCCACAATTATGATTGCATACAGTGTCAGAACCGATGCCCCCTGCATCGAAATCAATTTGCATCACCCCTTTGTTGTGAGTCGAATTATAACAATGCCTATTTTATTTGTCAAGAAGTTTTTTGCAAATTATTGTATAACTTTTCCATTTTTGCTTATACTTGTAAAAAGAGGACTTCAGAAAGCAGGTGATCCAATGAAATTATTTAAGACAACCTCTCAGCCCACAGATGGCTATGCAATCCTTCTCGATAATCTGAAACAGACAACAGCAGAGTTGCAAAATACCTATACCAATCTTGAAAATGTTGTTGACCCGGATCTGATCGATTACTACATCTATCAGGCAAAAGCTGTACAAATGCGTTATAAATTTCTGTTGGAATGTGTAAAAAAAATAGAGGGAAACTATTCGCTTCCCTCCTGATCGCTCTCGTTTTTCAAAGATTTTATGCAAAAAATCCCCGGTGACTGTCCATATCGATATAATCTTCGTTTACGGCATCACGCGCATAAGTCATTCCCGCATATACCTGTTGGGTATTTTTCATAAGGGGCGCACTCTTGTCCTGTTTTGCCGCCTCCACAAAAGACGTATACAATCGATGCATAATATTTTCCGCTTCCTGCACTCCATCCAACCGATTCTCGTACATTGCCCGGGAAAGCTCGTTTTTACAGAACGTATAAAGCTTATACAGGTTGTGCGAGATCGGATAAGAAAAATTCAGACTTCCAATCAATTCGTCCAGAACGCTCTGTGCATTCCGAATGGCATCTTTTTGTTCGGCATGATTTTCCTGAAGATGTGCCTGTCGAATATCATCCACATAGGCAAAAAAGATATCGTAAATGATGACGATCATCTCACCGGAATTGCACTGGCTCAATCGTCTCGTAAAATCTTTTTTCAGCTCATTCTTCATATGCTACTCCTATTTCTGCAGCAAAGACAATACCTGCTGCGGAATATCATTTGCCTGTGACAACACAGAAATGGCAGCCTGTTCCAGAATATTCTGCTGTGTATACTCTGTCATTTCCGATGCCATATCGGTATCCATAATTCCTGAATATGCAGTTGTCATATCTTCCTGTGACTCTGCCAGGCTGGAACTTGCATACTCCAGACGATTTGTATATGCACCGATTCCAGAACGAACGGCACTTAATTTTGCAATTGCCGCATCCATTGTGCTAATGGCTTTGTCAGCACCTCCGTTGACCGCTACATTCACCGTATCCAGATATAAACTCTGCGAAGAAACCTCCGGAATGTGCACCGCCATATCCTGATACTGGTTAGCGCCAATCTGAATGGTCATTGCACCGACATCTGTCACGTCAAATGTAAGAGTATCCCCATTTTGTACGTCATCACTCAGCAGAAAATCCATGGAAAATCCACCCTTATCCGTGATTTTCACACGATTTCCCTCGACATTTGTAATTACTGTACTTCCAAACCCATCTTTCAATTCTATCTCTGCATCGGTTCCATTTGCTACAAGTGTATAGCTTTCATCTTTCGGATCCTGTGTTGCGGATGTAGTAAAACCAGTAACCTTCTGTGCCATTTCTTTTGACATACTGATTTTCAGAGATTCTGCTGATCCCTTGTTATCTGCAGTGATGTTATAGACCCCTGCATTATTTGGGTCCTTTTCAATCTTACATCCGATCTCATCTGCCACGGACATCAACTGCTTGTATACATCATCTGCACTCATGCCCTTTTCATAATCTACTCCTACTCCGTTGATAGAAACCGTACCACCCTCAAAATTCGGATCATTGATCAGGCCGGACATGTCCAGCTGATAAGCTGCCTGCGTTGCCGGAGTCTTTACATTCACTGTATAATCTCCCGGAAGAACCTCCTCGGAAAAGTCAATTCTTGTTGCACTCCGTGCAAATTTTGTATTACCATGCATTCCACTCACATATACACGTGTGTTAGTCGAACCATCAAGCAACGTTTTCTTGTTGTACTCTGTATCTGTAGAAATCCGGTCAACTTCCTGCGTCAGCTGATCAATCTCATCCTGAATACTCTGACGGTCCGAATAAGAGTTTGTTCCATTTGCCGCCTGAACACTCAGTTCACGGATACGCTGCAGCATATTGCTGACCTCGTTTAATGCCCCGTCTGCAATTCTGAGTACGGACTGTCCATCATCAGAATTCGCTTCTGCCTGATTCAAACCATCAATCTGTGCTTTCATCTTGCTGGAGATTGCCATTCCTGCCGGATTATCGCCTGCCCTATTGATTTTATATCCGCTGGAAAGACGTCCCATAGAAAGACTCAGTTTATTCTCTGTTCGAAGCAGCTGACGATTGGCTACAGCAGCAGACATATTGCGATTAATTTTCATATATTTTCCTTCCCGTATACGCTACGTTTGAGCATCCCTGCCCTCTGATTTGACACTCCCTGTCATTTCATCTGACATATATATCGTCCGAAAATGTCAATTCTTTAATAAAAAAAGTATAATTTGCAATTAACGGGAAATCGTATTATAAT
>DLQV01000137.1:16455-26095 GCA_002474415.1 Lachnospiraceae bacterium UBA7598 | reverse complement strand
ACATCGGCATCCGCCATGATAATAATCTTATCATAGCGCAGCTTCTTAATATCAAAATCATTTCCATATCCTTCTGAAAAACCACAGCCAAATGCGTTAATCATCGTTTTGATTTCCGCATTGGCAAGCACCTTGTCGATACTGGCTTTTTCGACATTCAGAATTTTCCCGCGGATCGGCATGATCGCCTGATACATACGGTTTCTTGCCATTTTTGCGGAACCGCCGGCAGAATCTCCCTCGACAATAAAAATCTCACACTTGGATGCATCCCGGCTCTCGCAATTGGACAGTTTTCCATTGGAATCGAACGAAAACTTCTGCTTAGTCAGCAGATTGGTTCTTGCTTTTTCTTCTGCCTTGCGGATTTTTGCAGCTTTTTCCGCACAGCCAATCACAATCTTTAAGGTTTCTAAATTTTTATCAAAAAACAGCGGAACTTCATCACTCGTCACTTTTGCTGTTGCACGGTTTGCATCCTGATTATCGAGTTTTGTCTTCGTCTGTCCTTCAAAACGCGGGTCCGGATGTTTGATGGAAATCACCGCTGTCATTCCATTTCTCACATCTGTACCATTGAAGTTTGCATCCTTCTCTTTTAAAATACCAAGTTCTCTTGCATAGGAATTGATAATGGTCGTAAACGCAGTTTTAAATCCGGTCAGGTGCGCACCACCTTCCGAATTATAAATATTGTTACAGAATCCCATGATATTCTCATGGAACTCGCTGGTATACTGAAATGCAGCTTCCACCTCAATGCCTTCACTTTCCCCTTTGAAGTAAATGACATCATGCAGCACTTCAAGATTATTGTTCAGATCTTTGACAAACCCAATGATTCCATCCGGTTCATGAAATTCAATATGCTCTGTTTCCGGTTTTCTACGATCCTCATATATGATCGTCAGTTTCGGATTCAGGTAAGCTGTCTCATGCATCCGGCTCTTAACGTCGTCTTCCCGAAATCTGGTCTTCTCAAAAATTTCCGGATCCGGAAGAAAATTGATCTTCGTTCCGGTCTTTTTTGTCTTCCCGATCTTTGGAAGAAGTCCGTTTTCAAGCTCTACCACCGGATGTCCCTGCGCATAGCGGTCATGGTACACATATCCACCCTGGCTGATTTCCACATCCATATAAGTAGAAAGTGCATTGACTACCGAAGATCCAACACCATGCAGTCCTCCACTTGTCTTGTACGCATTGTTATCAAATTTTCCTCCTGCGTGCAATGTAGAAAATACAACGCGGGCAGCCGATACTCCCTTTGCATGCATGCCGACCGGAATACCTCGTCCATTATCTTCTACCGTACAGGAGCCATCTGCCTCAAGAGTCACCCATATTTTATCACAGGCACCTGCCAGATGCTCATCCACGGAATTGTCGACAATCTCATAAATCAGGTGGTTGAGTCCTTTGGTCGTTGTACTTCCGATATACATTCCCGGACGTTTCCGGACCGCTTCAAGCCCCTCCAGTACCGATATACTGCTTGCATCATATCCTGACATGTTCCTCTATCTCCTTACTATCCTGCTAAATTACATCTGATCTTTCATGTGAGCAATCACCATCACTGCAATCCGAAAAGTCATCGCATCATCAAACGTACGAATATCTAGTCCGATTGCTTTCTCGATACGCTCCAGACGGTATACCAGAGTATTTCGGTGCACATACAACTGTCTTGCCGTCTCTGATATATTCAGATTATTTTCAAAAAATTTATTGATGGTCGACATTGCTTCCTCATCATCTAAGATGTCCGGAATTTTCTCGCCGAATACCTCTTTGATAAACATATTACATAAACTCATCGGAAGCTGGTAGATCAGACGTCCGATACCAAGCTTTCCGTAAGAGATTGTGTCATACTTTGCGTAAAAAACACGACCGACTTCCAAAGCCATCCGTGCTTCCTGATAAGATTCCGCTATTTCCGGAAGCTGCGTCACAACGTTTCCGTAACCAACGCGCACACGGATCATTGCCTCCATATGTAAATTATCCGCAAGACTGCCTGCGATTTTAGAGAGACGGTCTTCCATCTCCTCCTCTTTTATATTAGAAACATCTTTGACCAGTACAATGCTGTGCTGATCTACACAGGTCACAAAATCCTTTGACCGGATATCCGCAAGATTTTTTACCAGCTCCATCGCCACATCATTATTTTTACTTCCGGTATCGATCACAAAAACTACACGTGGAACTTCCTGAATGTGGTGTTTTTTTGCTTTTCCGTAAATATCCACGATCAGCATATTGCCAAGAAGAATATTTTGCATAAAATTATTGCGGTCAAACTGCTCCGCAAAACTCATGACCAGATTCCGGATCTGGCAGACAGCCATCTGTGCACATACAAGAAATGACTCTTCATTCACCAGACAAACTAAAATATATTCCGTCTCTCCCTCTACCATCACCTTGTACAAATGATAATCCTGATACGTCTGTTTTTCAGCAAGCGATTCTGCAAAATCAGCAACCACCTGCTGTTCTAATGCCTCCGGTAATGGCATTTCATCCGTATGTGCCACCAGCTTCCCCTTTGCTGTAAACAATGCGGTATCCATACGGCTGATCTCTTTAATTTCGTTTAATGAATTCTGTAATTTCTGATTTGAAAGCATATACTCTCCTATTATTTATGTTCGAAAGAACCCGGGTGTAAATACTAACACCCGGGTTCAAGATTTACAACTATATAATTTTAACGGACTAGTTGGTAATTGTCAATTCTGTTTCCTTGTCGAATACATGAATCTTATGAGGATCAAATGCCAGCTTGATATGATCGCCATAACGAGCAGGTGTATCAGAATCAACTCTTGCAGTCATGTTTGCACCAGCTACAGAGTAGTACAGTAATACTTCTGCACCAAGTAACTCGTATCCTGTTACATCAGATTCGATGACACAGTCACCATTCTTTTGAATCATCTCAGGATCATCAGAAATATCTTCTGGTCTGATACCTAATACAACAGTCTTTCCATTGTATCCACCCTCTTCGAGTTTCTTTGCCTTGTAGTCTGGAAGAACTACAGAGTAATCACCGAATGTTAATGTAGCTTTGTCACCCTGAACAGTGCACTTAGCATCGATGAAATTCATCTGTGGAGATCCGATGAATCCAGCTACGAATAAGTTGTTTGGCTCATTGTATAATTTCTGTGGAGAATCAACCTGCATGATTACACCATCTTTTAATACAACGATTCTGGTTCCAAGTGTCATAGCCTCTGTCTGATCATGTGTTACATAGATGATCGTAGCACCTAATCTGTTATGTAAAGAAGCGATCTCAGATCTCATCTGTACACGAAGCTTTGCATCCAGGTTGGATAAAGGCTCATCCATAAGGAATACCTTAGGATTACGAACGATTGCACGACCCATGGCAACACGCTGTCTCTGTCCACCGGAAAGAGCCTTTGGCTTACGATCCAGTAACTTCTCCAGATCAAGGATTCTTGCTGCTTCCTCAACCTTTGCTTTGATCTCATCCTTCGGAACTTTTCTTAACTTAAGACCGAATGCCATGTTGTCAAATACTGTCATATGTGGATACAGAGCGTAGTTCTGGAATACCATTGCGATATCACGATCCTTTGGCTCTACATCGTTCATTACTTTTCCATCGATGATCAGATCGCCGGAAGAAATCTCCTCAAGACCTGCGATCATACGAAGTGTTGTAGATTTACCACATCCAGATGGTCCTACGAAGATGATAAACTCTTTATCTGCAACATCCAGATTGAAATCCTTTACTGCCTCAAATCCGTTTGGATATACTTTACAAACGTTCTTTAATGATAAACTTGCCATTTGAAAAACCTCCTGATTTTTGCTTTTCGTTATTTTTCTTTGGTGAAGTTTCTATGAACTTCCTGATAAGTGTATGATAACGGAATTCGTCTAAAATTACCACCGTCAATCCGTCCAAATATTTACATGGTTTCTTGGCGAAATAACGAAAGGGGCATTGCTGTTAAACAACGCCCCCAAAAAATTACAATTTTGAATATCCAAAACCGTTGACCATCGCCTCAATTTTTTGTCCCTGCCGGCAGAGTGGACAGTCTGCAACCGGATATGCCGCATATCCAGTGACATCACTTTCATCAAAAAGTGTCTCAACTTCTACGCCGTCTACCGAATTGATTGTTCCAAATAAAGAAGCCACCCACTCGATCTCTCCTCCATAATACTGGATGCATTCGAGCGCTCTGCGAATGGTCTCGCCGGTTGTTGTGGTTGCTAAAAGAAGCACAACATGTTTTCCGTTGATGGCAGCTTTATTATTATCCCGGAACAGCATCTGGTTGTTGCTGTTAATTTCCGGCGAAATCACATACACCGTCTCATGCTGGTTTGTGGTGCCCATAATTCCGTCCCTCTGAATTTCCTCCGTCAGAAATGTACCAACCACTTCCGTTCCATCCATACATACAATGGTATCTACATACTTTGTCTTTGGAATTCTCGAATACAGTACATGTGCTGCCTGTTTTGCCTCTGCCACACGTGTCTTGATACTTGTCACATCCACATAATAATTAATGTGGGAATGACTCGTTGCAAAATGTCCGTGCATGGCATGCAGCGCCAGCATGTTGCTTTCTTTTGAATAAAATTTCATCATACGATCTTCCATAGTATAATCCTCCTTCTCCTGTTGCTGTTATTTTTTATGATAATCCGGTACTGCCAAAACCGCCGCGATCTTTCCCCATCAAATGTTCCACTTTTTCGAACACAATCTTCGGCTGGTTTTCCACGATCCGAAATTGCGCTATACGGTCATTGACATGGATCACAGTATCTCTTGTTGCATAAACCGGCATTCTCCACATATCATTATCTCCACAGTAGGAACCATCTACGATTCCAACACTGTTTGTCTGAATAATTCCCCAATTTTTAAATGTGGAACTGCGTGGCACGAGATGCGCCTCATATCCCTTCGGCAATTCCATAGCCACACCAAGCGGAATCAGTGCAAACTCTCCCGCTTTTAATGTAACATCCTCCGAAGCCCGCATATCGATCCAGTCGGATTTTCCTTCGATGTAATCCAACGGGTCTATCTTATCTGTAAAATACTTAATCTTAATTTTCTGCATATCAGTTATCCCATTTCAGGTTCCAATGTTCCACACGTTTCTCACGGACCATAAGATCCTTTACGGCCTCCTTCGCCGGTTTATCCTCAAAAAGTACCTCATTCACTTCTTCAATAATCGGAAGTTCTACCTCATATTTCTTTGCCAGGGCAAGCGCCGCTTTTGCGGAATAGATTCCCTCTACTACCATTTTTACTTCATCGGTTGCCTGCTTCATGGTATATCCCTGTCCGATCAGCATACCGGCTTTGCGGTTTCTGCTGTGCCGGCTCTCACAGGTAACGATCAGATCTCCGATACCGGTCAGCCCACAGAGAGTCTCTACCTTTGCACCCATCTTTACGGCAAGTCCCGCAATTTCTGCAATGCCACGGGTGATCAGCGCCGCTTTGGTATTATCTCCATATCCAAGGCCGTCTGCCATTCCGGCGGCAAGTGCAATCACATTTTTCAGCGAACCTCCAAGTTCCATCCCCAGCATATCGGGACTTGTATAAACACGGAACACTTCATTCATAAATAAATCCTGGATTTTTTCTGCAGTGCTTTCTGTCTTTGCTCCCGCCACAACCGTTGTCGGAAGCCCGATTCCGACTTCCTCCGCATGAGACGGACCACACATAACAGCAACATCCGCACATGGAATCTCCTGTTCTACCACATCTGAGATGGTCATCAGGGTATCCTCTTCAATTCCCTTTGCCACACAGACGATAATCTGACCTTCCGTCACATATTCTGCCATACTTTTTGCAGTACTTCTGGTAAATACAGACGGTACCGCAAGAATCAGAAATTCCTTTCCTGTTACTGCTTCTTTTAAATCGGTTGTAAACAGGACATCTTCCGGAAGCTTTACTCCTGGAAGCTTGTCTATATGCTCGTGCTCTCTGCGGAGCATGGCAACTTCTTCTTCGACAATCGACCATACGATCACTTCATTTCCATTGGTACGAAGAAGCTTTGCCAGCGCAATGCCCCAGCTTCCAGCTCCGATCACTCCTACCTTCGCCATATTATTTATCTCCTTTTTTCGTTCCAAATTTATTTTCTGTTCCTTTTAACACTCTAACAATATTCGCACGGTGTCTCCAAATTGCCATACCGGTAAAACATGCACTCAGTATGTAAAACTCGATCCGGCTGGCTCCGCTGATTTTTAACCAGCCAAGCTGTCCGAAAATAATCGCCTGTACCAGATATGCAGATACCAGAAAAATAGATCCCACCGAAACATAACGGGTAATTCCCACAATAATCAGAAATCCAACGGCACAACAGATCACTGCCGGAGGACAGACGGCAAGGATAACGCCTGTCGTACAGGCAATTCCTTTTCCACCGCGAAATTGCAGATAACATGGAAAATTATGTCCTAATACCGTTCCAAATCCGGCATACAGTTCCAATACTTTTGTGTCCGGACCAAACGTTCCGTGAAAAATCAGTTTTACAAGAAGTACGGCAAACACTGCTTTCAGCAGATCACCGGCAAATGTAATAATGCCGGCTTTCCATCCAAGCACACGCAAAGAATTTGTCGTACCTGCATTTCCGCTTCCCTGCTGGCGGATATCAATCCCTTTGCTTTTTCCATACAGATATCCCGTCTGAAACAGACCGAATCCATACCCGATCAATAAGGCTATGATTCTTGCGACGATCATCATAACTAATCTTCCTTTCGCTCCCTCGTAATAAATTTAAGAGCTGTACCGCGGAACCCAAACGTATCGCGGATACGGTTCTCCAGATATCTGGTGTATGAAAAATGCATCAGATTCTTGTCATTGACAAATATAACAAAGGTTGGTGGTTTTACCGCAACCTGTGTCACATAATAAATCTTTAACCGTTTTCCCTTATCTGTCGGTGGCTGCTGCATGGCAACTGCTTCCGTCACGATTTCGTTTAAGACACCCGTTGCGACACGCATACTGTTGTTCTCAATGACAACATCAATCATTTCAAAAATCTTGTTCAGACGCTGACCGGATTTTGCAGAAATAAACAAAATCTCCGCATACGGCATAAAGCTTAAAATCTGACGAATCTTTTCGGTATGTTTCTTTACGGTATTGTTATCCTTTTCGATGGCATCCCATTTGTTTACCGCAATAATGATGCCCTTTCCTCTGTCATGCGCGATTCCGGCAATCTTGGCATCCTGTTCGGTTACTCCTTCGGTGGCATCAATGACGATAATCACCACGTCTGCCCGTTCTACAGCGGTAACAGCACGGATAATACTGTAGCGCTCAATCTCCTCTTTGATCTTGTTTTTGCGGCGAAGTCCTGCCGTATCAATAAATACATATTCTTTTCCGTTGTATTTAATGTCTGTATCAATGGCATCTCTGGTCGTTCCCGCGATATCCGATACGATTACACGGTCTTCCTGTGCCAGTTTGTTGATCAGGGAAGATTTTCCGACATTCGGCTTTCCGATAATGGCTACCTTTGGTCTCTCATCCTCCGGCTGGTTTTCCGAGCCTTCCGGGAAATATTTCACCACTTCATCCAGCATATCACCAAGTCCGAGCATGGAAGAAGCCGAAACCGGATATGGATCTCCGATTCCAAGATTATAAAATTCATACACATCCGGCATAAATTTTTCAAAACTGTCCACTTTATTTACCACCAGAACCACCGGCTTTTTGGATCTGCGCAGCATATCTGCTACTTTTGCATCCGCATCCTGCAGTCCCTGACGCACATCCGTGATAAACATGATTACATCTGCCGTAGCAATCGCAATCTCTGCCTGCTCCCGCATCTGGGAAAGAATCACATCCCCGCTGTCCGGCTCGATTCCACCGGTATCAATCAATGTAAAATTATAATTTAACCATGTAACATCCGCATAAATACGGTCTCTTGTGACACCCGGAGTGTCTTTTACAATGGAGATTCTCTCTCCTGCCAATGTATTAAAAAGCGTAGATTTTCCGACATTCGGACGCCCGACAATGGCTACGACTGGTCTGCTCATTTTTTACCTCCAACAAAAAAATGGATGGCGTCCGAAAACGCCATCTTTATTTTACAATATGCAGCGAAAGTTGTAAAGTCCCGCTGGTTTCATCCCTGTGATGTTTTCACATCCGGCTGCTGGAACTCAATTTCCGATACATCGGCAATCACACCACAATCAAGCAGTGTCTGTATGATATGGGTACAATCCTTTCCAAAGCTGATATATGCCGATCCGCCATATGTCGTGGATGTTTCCATGTATTCTCCCCTGTTTCCGTAGTAATCCTCAATCCGGTCATATACATTTTTCCATCCTGCGGATGCATGATAAAAATCCAGGCTGATGCCGGCAGAAGAATACTCTCCGGTTTCTTCCGGATCCTTCAACAGATTTGCCAGATTATATTTTTGTATTTTCTGATCTTTTGCATCCTCATAGACGGCCTGATACAGTTTCTTTGCAGTCCCTGAATCAAAATCACGGTCTTTGTAACGTTCTGATGAAGCGCTTAAAGTTAATGTTCCCGTACTAAACTTTGAAATTTTTTCAAAATCTGTGCCAAAGAGATATTCCATAAAATGATCCGGTTTGTTTTCCTGTTCAAACAACAGTTTCGAAACCTTTTCACTTTCTTCATATCCTATCGGAATCGAATAGGTACGTGAAATCGTTTTTCCATTTTTCAGACGATAGTAAAAAATCACCTGCGTACTGTCATCGGTTACATTCTCCCTGTAAAGTTTTGCATGATGCAGTATCTCTTTTTGTGCCTGACAGGCCAGCTGGATGCCTTCTCCTGTATATTCCACCGGATAATTGAGAGAAACCTCCACACGGCTTACGTTGTCCGCATCCGGCACATACTGTTCCAGATACATGGCATTTTTGGAACATCCCCAGAAACTGCCCAGCACAAACAGCACAAACAATCCGCTCTCACACAGTCTCCGGCGTCTGAACACACGAAAGCCCTTTTCCACAAACATCTGTGCGATAAAAAAACTGACAAAGCCAAATCCTGCCACAAGTGCAAACATCATTGGCTTCTTCACATTCAGATGTACGGAATCCAAAAATTCTGTCACAAAGACACCTGCAAAATAACCGACTCCGGTTCCCACGCCCCAGCGAAATAACGGTTTTACCCAATGAAACGTAATCAGATCCCCTGCACTTTCCATACGACGTTTTTTATAGCAATAATAAGCCAGCAGATAAATCGCAACCGCTGCAAGTACATAAGCTGCAAGTACCCACAGTCCCCGATAAGATAACACCCCTGTCATCCGATCCATTTTCTGGTTATAAGATTCCTGAAAAACAAAACGCACATTATTGTACAGATAGTTCATCGGAGACAGAATCCGCAGAATTAAAAATTCCGGCACATTGTCCATGCCTAGTCCATATCCCAGATATCCGATGACATAACGTACCCCGACAGAAAATGCAAGTGCCACATAATTAACTGCCAGAAAATACACCGGAAGTGCAAACAGCTGGCCTGTAAACATTACGCAAA
>DLQV01000137.1:0-16450 GCA_002474415.1 Lachnospiraceae bacterium UBA7598 | reverse complement strand
AACAGCTGTCCGGTAAACATTACACAAAAACAGACGGTTGCATAGAGGAAAAAGGCAATTCCCATAACACTCAAAAGCCACAATCCCAGAAACTGCACACTTGCAATCCCCTTGGCAAGGCAAAGAACCACCGTCACCAGAAAGACCAGTATCTGTGGAATCAATAGGAAGCAAAGACCACTGACTACATTTGTCACATACAATTCTCCCCGGGTAACCGGTAGTGCATGGATCATGTACGCATTCTTCTGGGTAAACAGATAGCCAAACAATGCCATACCGCAGACCAACGCCACAATCGCAATCGCAACCACATCCATCTCCAGACGCAGACTATTGTATAATGCAGAATCCCTGGCATAAGCGGTCATATTGGTCTGCTGCTGCAACCTCGACCACAACTGTCCTGGTACTTTGACCATTCCATACAAAAGATAGCATACCCAGATTGGCCAGTATAAAGATAAATTTTTTCGAAAAACCGTTCGATTAAAAAAGGATGTCTTTGACTTCATAGCCCAAACCTCCCATTTCATAAATAAAAATTTCTTCCAGCGTAAGCGGCAGAATATCCACAATTGCCAGATGATCCCCCTCTGTCTGGATTGCAGCTGCAACTTCCTTCGGATTTCCCTTGACAATCATTGTATAGACCCGCCCTGAATTTGACATATGTAATACTTCAAACTCTTTGGGAAGCTTCGGCATTCCTGTCTGACACGCCACCTGAATTTTACTGATATTTCCATGTAAATCTAACAGAGAACGCTCAATAATAATCTTTCCGTGATTCATAATGCCCACATGATCGCAGACATCCTCCAGTTCGCGTAGATTATGGGAAGAAACCAAAACCGTTGTCTTGCGCTCCGCAACTTCCGACATCAAAATCGTCCAGATCTGCTTTCTCATAACCGGATCCAGCCCATCGAGCGGTTCATCAAGGATCAAAAGTTTCGGTCTGCAGCAGAGTGCCAGCCAGAATGCAACCTGTTTTTGCATTCCCTTAGAAAGTCTGCGGATATTGCGTTTCATATCGATTCCCGGAAAAAACTCCTGCAGACGATAGAACATCTTTTCATCGAAGGACTGATACATTCCCCGGAAATAATGCATCATTTCCAATGTGTCCGCCTGCAAAAAATAAAATGGCTCATCCGGTATATAAGCCATTTCTGCTTTTACCTGTTTGTTTTCATATACCGGAGCACCATCGATAAAAATCTCTCCGGCATCCTGCCGGTATACCCCCGTCAGATGCCGGATCAAAGTTGATTTTCCGGCACCGTTTGGTCCCACAAGTCCGTATATATTTCCATGTGCCACATGCATATTCACACCATCCAGCGCACGAAAATCCCCAAATTCTTTTACCAGATTATTTACTTCTATCAAAGTCTTTGCTTCCTCCTGCCAGTTTCCACATGCGTCCTGTCAATTCCTCTGTCCCTACCGACATGTTCTGCAGTCTTGTAACAACCATATCAAATTCCTGCAGCAGATCGTTCCGGATCAGTGCAGTAATCTGCCTTTCCGATGCCGCCATCCGTTCTCCCTCACAGTCACAGACATACCCTTCCTGCTCCAGTTTCTGATATGCGTGAAGCACTACATTCGGATTTACGGCAAACTTTGAAGCCAGTTCCCGTACCGGAGGGAGTTTTTCTCCTTCCGGAATTGCATGTGTTATAATCATTTTTCGAATCCCGTCCGTAATCTGTTCATAGACCGGTTTGATATCTCTGCAATCTGGCTGCATCAAAGAGCACCCTCCTATCTTTCCTCAATACAGTCAGTTTACCATAAATTACGGTCGAGTAATTTAACATCTATGAAATACATTCTTAAGGATTTCTTAATTTGTTACATAAGTTTTAAAAATGCACCCAGATTTCCACGTTTTCCGTGACTCGCCCTGTGCGAAAACAGCAGATTGGGATTACAGCAGGTACACAGATTCGTTACCGCCAGATGTTCCGGAAGGATTCCTGCATCCCGCAATACGATCTCATTGCTTTTCCACAGATCCAGCTGGTATTTTCCACCGCCTTTTTCGATCAGGATCTCACGCTCATGACCAGAAAATTCTTTTGCAAAGGCAGATGCCACATCCTCACTTACTTCATAACAATCCTGACAGATGGACGGTCCGACGGCAGCAAGGATTTCTCCTGGGTCACTATGAAATTCCCGGCGCATCACGTCAATGGTATGCTGCCCCATACGTCCAACCGTTCCTCTCCACCCGGAATGGGAAAGTCCGATGGCATGATGTATGGGATCTACAAAATAAAGTGGTACGCAGTCGGCATAAAAAGTCGCCAGAATCAGTCCCGGCTCATCCGTCACCAGCCCATCCACATCTGTGTAAGGCCGTTCCTTTGTAACACCGTAGCCTCCGCAGCTTCTATCCACCCGCCGGACATTTGTCGTATGGGTCTGATCCGAACAGACGATATCCGAAAGCGTTCCTCCCATTGCCTCTGCCACTCTGCGGTAATTTTCTGTCACTGCCTGCGGATCATCTCCGCGTGTAAAACTCAGATTCAGGCTCTGAAAAATTCCGCTGCTGCATCCGCCTTCTCTGGTGGTAAAACAATTCTTCACCCCCGTATGGGCGGAAAGAAGCGGAAAATACAAAAGCGGAAGCTCCTGTCCCTTTTTGCCCTGAAACTGTTTCAGTTCCAGAATACGGTCTTTATTTTTCCACTGAAAGTCTTCTCTGTTCATGTCTGTCACCTCTGAAAATAAAACGCATTTTGAATATGACGGATACTTCCATCTCCATAAATTCCAATCACATCAAAACGGCAATCCATCTCCCGCCCCGCTGCATATCCCGCATAGTGATAATTTGCGACTCTGCAGATCTGGCGCTGTTTTCTCCGGTCAACTGCCTCTAACGGATCTCCGTAACCGCTGCTGCTTCGATATTTTACTTCAACGTATACAAGTACTCCGTCCTTTTGTGCAATAAGATCCACCTCTCCAAACGGTGTCCGGTAATTACGTTCCAGAATTGTGTAACCATGTGTGCACAAATATCGGGCTGCCATTGCCTCATATTCTGTTCCAATCGTACGTTTATTCAAATTTTATTTAACCCCTGCCTTATCCAGTTTTGCTTTCATACGGTCCATATCATCTACAAAAACGAGAATTTCGGCAACTACCTCATACAGTTCCGGCGGAATCATATCCCCGATCTGCAATTTTGAAAGCGTAGCCGCAAGCTTATTGTCCTTGTAGGTCGGAACCTGGCTCTCCTTCGCCTTCTCAATGATCTTTTCAGCTACCTGTCCTTTTCCGGTTGCCAGAATCTTTGGAGCTTTCTCACCCGGCTCATAGGCAATTGCCACTGCGGTTTTTTCCGGTTCTTTCTTTTGTTTTAACTGCTCAAACGGAAATGGTTTAAAATTATTATTTTCCATTTTATGCCCTCATATCAAAGGAATACCGATGCAGCTGTGTTGCCGCCGGTTGATCCATCTTCAGAAAATCGTCCACAAAATTTACATGTTTCTTTTCGTTTACCACGTCAATATTACAGTGATATCCCTTTTTTTCCAGTCTTGCCTGTAATACCGGATAATTCTTCTCCAACAATGCAAATGCCGCATCATTATCCAGATAAAAACGGGTATCAACTTCACGTCCTCTCATCCGGACCGACACATCGGTACTTCCCAGATGATCCAGATCCAGATGTAAAAATGCGGTCAGATCTTTTTCTCCCTGAGCCAGTGCCTTTTTGTTGGTATACACATACAGCTCCCCGCTTGCATGCTGTCCGGACATCTTAAGCGGAATCTGCGCATACGTATACATCTGGTTTACCTGATTCATGAACTCCACATTGCTACGGATTTCTCCCGCCATCTGTGAGAAAGCCGTATGTTCCTGTCCCGCATTTTTAAGTGCTGACTCAATTTTTTCCATCTGACTGTTCAAACGCTCATACAAACGGCTGACATAATCTCCCTCTTCGAGATCTTTCGGCTTTGCCATCCACTGCTGTTCTGCTGTATCCCGGACAAGTGCCTGAAATTCCCTGGAAGAAAAGAGTTTTCCCAGATGTTCTCTCTCTAATGGAAGCGGATCTTTACACAACTGTTGCAGATCTTTTAGCACCTCCACAACTCCACTTTTTGTGGTATATCCAGTCTCCGGTTTTCCAAGAATTTCTCCAATCATCCGGTTTAAGTGATGCAGCTGTTCCTGTGAAAGTACAGCTCCCAGCGTATGTGGTGTCTGCGGTGTCTGCCCGGTATAAGTTGTTTTTCCGGAAACAGTTTCCGTCATTTCGGCTTCCTGCTGCCCGGTCACGCCTTTCTCTTCCGCCACAGCCTGACCTTCCTGCTGCGGTAAAATTTCCGGATGTTCCTGCACGGTTTCCGTGGCAGTCTCCGGTACAACTTCCGGCTGTGTCTGCGTTTCCGCAGTATTTGCCTGCGCGCTCTCGTAATTTGAAATATCCGGGTTATATGCCAGATCCGTTTCCGAACTTTGCACCTGCTGTGGCACTTCCTCCAGTCCATCTGTCAGAATCTGCAACAGTTCATTTCCAAGCTGACGCATGGTCTCTGTCTTTACCGGTGCGCCTTCTGTCCCGGTCAGACTCTGCGGAAACTGCTCAATCAATGCATCCATTTCCCGTGTAATTGCCTGACTGTCATTCATATAATTTTCAAACTGTGAGGCATTTTCTACGGTAATTGGTATTCCAAGCTTTTGCATCTGTACCAGCGTCTGTACATCAATCCGCGGATTGGCATTGACCAGCCGCGCCATCTGCTGCAGACTCTCCCGATCAATCGGCATCTGTTCTTCCATCATCCGGTCAACCATAGACAAATACTCCGGCTGCGCGGAAAGTCCCGCTGCGGAAAGTGCCTGCATCAGTGTATAATTTGCACCTGCCCCGTCAATTGCAAATGGCCGGATGGCAATCTGCGTGCCATCGTTGGACTTTACCTGAAAAAACATGGATTCCCCTTCCATGAGGGAAATCTTTCCATCCAGACGTGCCATCACCTGCTGCCCTCCGGAAAGAGAAAGTGTTACCCTTCCATTTTTGACAGAAGTAACCGTTCCTTCAAATATATTTCCTTTGGTCAGAGACCGCAGAGATGCCACAAGGTTTTCCACGCCCTTCGTCCCGGTCAGTGTCTCTGCACCTGATGAGATCGCCTGATGATACTGTTTTACCAAATCTGAAATCTGCATCCGAACAGCCCCCTTTGTGATCCTGAATAATTATCTTATGATACAAAATTCTTAATAAAGGTCCTTCTGTGAATCGGTGTCGGTCCATACTTTTTGAGTGCTGCAATATGTTCCGCGCTTCCATATCCTTTATTGGAAGCAAAACCATACTCCGGATAAATCGAATCATAATATACCATCATCCGGTCCCTGGTCACCTTGGCAATGATCGATGCCGCACCGATGGAAATGCTCTTTGCATCTCCCTTGATAATCGGTACCTGCGGAATTGTCACTTCCGGAATTGTCACTGCATCATTAAGCAACAGATCCGGCTGCGGAGATAACTGTGCAATCGCCTGCCGCATCGCCTCATACGTTGCCTGCAGAATATTGATCTCATCAATCCGGTCCGGACCGATCGTTCCAAGTCCGGTTGCCACTGCCTGTTCCATAATGACATCATACAGTTCTTCTCTTTTTGCCGCTGAAAGTTTTTTTGAATCATTAATATATAATATATCACAATCCTTTGGCAAAATCACAGCTCCTGCCACGACCGGTCCCGCAAGCGGTCCCCGTCCTACCTCATCGATCCCACAGATATATGTATATGTATCGTACTCTTTTTCATATTTCTTTAAATTTTCCGTGCGGATAATTTCCTTCTGCAGCTTATTCATGCGTTTTTTTGCGGTCTCCACCAGTTTCTGCACACCGGTACGGGAATCCGACGCATATTTTTCCACAAAAGCGCCCAGTGCCTCTGTCGGTGTTGCTGTCAGTTCCTCTTTAATCGCACCAATTTTTTCAGCCATTTTTCTGCTCCTTCGGCCACTCCAGCGTGATCTTTCCAAGTTTTCCGCTCCGGAATTCATCGATCAAAAGTGCGGCTGCTTTACTGTAATCCAGCTCTCCACCCTTCGTAATGCATTTTCTATTTTCCGCAATTTTACATAAAATTTCCGTTTCTTTTTCTGTTTCCTCGACTTCATATCGTTCCGTTAAAATTCCAGGATACTGTGATTTCAGAAAACGGATCAGCTCCACTGCAAGCTCATCTGTATTTAAAATTTCATCCCGGATGGAACCGATCAGTGCCAGACGAAGTCCTACCATCTGATCCTCAAATTTTGGCCAGAGGATTCCCGGTGTATCTAAAAGTTCTACGCTTTTGCTCAGACGTATCCACTGCTTTCCTTTGGTCACACCTGGCTTGTTTCCGGTCTTTGCACAGGCTTTTCCTGCATATGAATTGATAAATGTCGATTTTCCGACATTCGGAATTCCAACAACCATGGCACGGACCGGCCGGTTTTTGATTCCCCGTTTACGGTCCCGCTCCATTTTTTCCTTGCAGGCTTCCATAATAATATCTGTAATGGATTTCATTCCGTTTTTGCTTCGCGCGTCAAGGCTTACCACATAATATCCTTTCTCTTTAAAAAAGCCAGACCACTGTTCGGTCGCCCTGCGGTCCGCCAGGTCCGACTTATTCATTAAAATCAGACGGTATTTGTTTTTTCCCAGCTCGTCAATATCCGGATTTCTGCTGCTGAGCGGAATCCGGGCATCTACTAGCTCAATTACCAGGTCAATCAGTTTGATATCTTCCTGCATCTGTCGTTTTGCTTTGGTCATATGACCTGGATACCATTGAAAATTCATCTCTTTCTCCTCATTTCCTGAAATCAGTCCTTTAATCAATCAGTCCCATCTTTCCAAATCCCTTAAAATGGAACCACGCTTTGCCAACAATATATTCTTTTTTCACATTTCCGATATTTGCCATACGGCTGTCTTCACTGCTGTTTCGATTATCACCGAGAACAAAATATTCATCATCTCCAAGTTTTATCTCATCTGCTGCCGCACCGGGATCCTCAATCGAAGCAGAAACAATATCCTCTTTATAAACTTCTCCATTAATATATACTTTTCCATTTTTGATCTGCACCGTATCCCCCGGACAGGCAATGACCCTTCGGACATAATAATGCGATTTTTCATTTCCATTCGGTAAAAAAACAACGACATCCCCCTGTTTTGGTGCACGTACCATATAAATAAAACGATTTACAAATATCTGTTCCTCGCTCTGCAATGTATCCTGCATGGCATTTCCTACCACCGTCGTCCGAAAGCCAAACGAACTTACCAGTGCATAGGCGATGGCAATTACAATGGCACACTCTAACACCCAGGTCATAATTTCTTTAAATAAGGGCACATTAAACTTTTTTCTTCTTCTGCTGAAATTCAGTCCGCTTCTTCTTTTCACTTTTCCACCCCTTTAATTCAAGTTAGAAAAAAGGGATGCCGCATTCTGTGGCATCCCTTCCATGAAGCAAATTATTTTACTAACTCTTTTACCTTTGCAGCTTTGCCGACACGGTCTCTTAAGTAGTAAAGTTTTGCACGACGTACTTTACCTTTACGAACGATCTCTACCTTCTCAACGTTTGGAGAATGTAAAGGCCATGTCTTCTCAACACCTACACCGTTTGAAATCTTTCTTACAGTGAAAGTGGTACGGTTGCTTCCACCCTGCTTCTTAATAACAGTTCCTTCGAATACCTGAATACGCTCACGGTTTCCCTCTTTGATCTTTCCGTATACCTTTACAGTATCACCTACGGAAAACTGTGGTGCTTCAGCCTTTAACTGCTCTGCCTCAATGTTCTTGATAATTTCACTCGCGTTCATTTTGTGACCTCCTGATTATTTTGACGTTCTTAAACTCCATCCTTCGGTGCCAGAGGACCGTCACTTCTATTCACATTTGTAACTATCCGCTCGGTAATATTACCGGATAATTACACCGCAACAATTATAAACTTTAGCATACTCATTTCGAAAAATCAAGCCCTTTTTCCATCATTTTTCGCACATCCAGAAAATTTTGTCGCGCGACAGACAAAATCCTTCTTTCTCCTGCAATCCCATGGATTTTTCGTTGTCCGTGATAATCTGTGCAAACGGGATATTTCCCTGTTCGAGCATACAGTTTGCCGCATATGTTTCAAGTGTCATGGCAATATGCCTGCGCTGAAATTCCGGGGCTACCATGAGCATTCCGATACTGCCCTCACAGTGCTGCCCAATAAATCCAGCAAGCTTTTCATCATAAAACGCCCCCACAAGCATGCCATCCTGTATCCTCGACCGCAGGTAATCCTCATCGCAGCAGCCGTGATAAAAGGAAATCACCTGTGGAAAATCTTCCTTTTGTAGTCTGCGCATCGACAGCCCATCCTCACGCGTCAGATCCGGCCGGTATAACCCGCGTACCGGAAGCTTTTCGTGTCTCGTATACACGGCCTGATAACATTCACACTCCTGATCGAGTCCGTATCTCTTTTGAAAATAAGGAATCATCTCCTCCTGATGCAGAACTGCCAGCGGGATTTTTTCAACCGGGAGTGTCCATGCACGGACATCCGGAAGTCTTGACGGATCAACACATGCATGAAAATAGATCTCGTATTCCATATCTTTGAGCAGAATCTGTCCCTGTCCGAAATACAACAGCTGTGCACGTCCACGATTGATCAATTCAATCATATCGATATGCAGCAGTTTCTGTTTTAAAAGCAGCTGTCTGCATTCCTGTAACCGCACATAGCGGGCATACAGATCCGGTCTTCGTTCCTTTGTGCGCAGCACCGACTGTTCCTTTTTCCATGCATCTATGTGTTTCTGGTTTCCGGAAAGCAGTACTTCCGGCACCTTCTTTCCGTGCCACACATCCGGTCTGGAATATTGTGGATGTTCTAAAAGTTCTCCGTGAAAAGATTCCGTCAGGGCCGACTGTTCGTTTCCGAGTACCCCCGGAACCAGACGTGCCACTGCATCGACAATCACCATGGCTGCCAGTTCGCCCCCTGTCAGCACATAATCACCGATGGAAATATAATCCGTGACTACTTCCTCAAGCACCCGTTCGTCAATGCCCTCGTAATGCCCGCATAACAAAAGCAGCTCATCCTGTGCCGCTAACTCCCGTGCTTTTGCCTGTGTAAACGGAATTCCCTGCGGGGTTACATAAATCACCCGCTTTTTCTTATTCTCCGGTATCTTTTCCATAACACTCTGACATGCGTCATATACCGGCTGCGCCTGCATGAGCATCCCAGCACCGCCGCCGTAGGGATAATCGTCCACTCTTCCGTGTTTGTCCTGTGTATAATCACGGACATTCACCGCTTCAATTTCTATTTTCTTCTGCTGCACGGCTCTCCCTGTGATACTTGTCATAAGCCCCTGCATCACCATATCCGGAAAAAGCGTCAATACATGAAACTTCATCATCCATCCTCCGCCTAACGTAATCCTGGCAGCAGATGTACTTCCATCTGTCCCGCAGCCACATCCACATTCTTGATACACGCACGGATTGCCGGAATGAGCAGATCTTTTGCACCGTCTTTACTTACAACATAGACATCATTGGCACCGGTCTGCAATACATCCGAGATTGTTCCGAGTTCTTCCCCTTCATCCGAAACTACCTGTATTCCGATCAGATCGGCAATAAAATACTCGTCTTTTCCCAGTTCCACTGCATTTTCCCTGGTGACAAGCAGCTTTGCCTGCCGCATTCTCTCCACGTCATTTCTATCATCTATCCCCTTGAATTTCAGGATTACCATATTTTTAAAGAACTTAACACCTTCGATTTCAAGTTCCCTGGTTCCCCGTCCCTGATCAAGGAGGACTGTTTTCAAATTTTTAAACCGGGCATTATCATCCGTGGTAGGAAACACTTTCACCTCTCCACGTACCCCATGAGGAGCCGTAATCACTCCCACCTGAAATAAATCTTCCATAAAATCTCCTATTGTGCAGATTCTCTCATGAATTTGTTTCATAGAAAAACAAGCACCTCGCAACTGCGGGGTGCTTAATGCGGTACATCTCTGATGTATCGCCTGTGGTACATCTTCGATATATCGCTCTGATTTACGGTATATCCTACCGTTATGTTATTGCATGATCTCCACAATAACTTTTTTGTCTTCTTTGGATGCCGCTGCTTTCACAACCGCACGGATTGCTTTTGCAATGCGTCCCTGCTTTCCGATTACTTTGCCCATATCAGACTGTGCAACTCTCAGTTCCAGCAGAGTTCCTTTTTCATTCTCGGATTCTGTCACAACAACTTCATCCGGGAAATCAACGAGTGACTTTGCAATTACTTCAACTAATTCTTTCATTAATTACATCCACCCTTCGGAATTATTTCTCGATACCAGCTGCCTTGAAGATTCTGTTAACGGTCTCTGTTGGCTGTGCGCCTGTAGATAACCACTTCTTAGCCAGCTCAGCATCTACGTGATACTCGCTAGGATCCTTTGTTGGATCATATGTTCCGATCTCCTCGATGCATCTTCCGTCTCTTGGTGAGCGGGAATCTGCAACTACGATTCTATAGAAAGGAGCCTTCTTCTGTCCCATTCTTCTTAATCTGATCTTTACTGCCATGATTTCACCTCCTCATAGGTTTGTTTTTATTTAAAAGGGAAGTCCTTTGAACATTCCTCTTTTACCACGTTTACCGCCCATCATACCGGGCATCTGTTTCATCATTTTCTTTGTCTGCTCAAACTGCTTGACCAGACGATTAACTTCCGCAACCTGTACCCCTGCACCTTTTGCAATACGGTTCTTCCGGCTTGGATTGAGCAGATTTGGATTTTTGCGTTCCTGCGGTGTCATGGAGTGAATAATGGCCTCAATCCGCTTCATGTTTTTCTCCGCTTCATCCGTATCAATCTCCGGCATCTTTCCGCCGCCGAGTCCGAGTCCCGGTATCATCCCCATCAGACTGGACAATCCGCCCATTTTCTTCATCTGGCTCATGGACTCTAAATACATTTCAAAGTCAAACTCATTCTTGCGCATCTTCTGCTCAAGTTCTTTGGCTTTTTCCTCGTCGAGATTTTCCTGTGCTTTTTCAATCATGGTAAGCACATCACCCATACCAAGGATTCGGGATGCCATACGATCCGGATAAAACTGTTCCAGATCTGAAAGTTTCTCTCCCATACCAGCGTACAGAATCGGTTTTCCTGTCACGGCACGGATGGAAAGGGCTGCACCGCCTCTGGTATCTCCATCGAGCTTTGTCAGAACAACACCATCAATTCCAATCTTGTCATTGAATGTCGAAGCTACATTCACTGCATCCTGACCGGTCATTGCATCGACAACAAGAATCGTCTGGAAGACATCCACCGCTTCTTTGATCTCCACAAGCTCATCCATCATCTCTTCATCGACATGCAGACGGCCCGCCGTATCAATGATCAGAACATTGCAGTCTTCTTTCTTTGCATGTTCCACAGCAGCTTTGGCGATATCTGCAGGTTTGTTTTTATTTCCCATGGAAAATACTTCCACGCCCTGCTTCTCTCCATTGATCTGCAACTGTTCGATTGCAGCCGGACGATATACATCACAGGCTGCCAGAAGCGTCTTCTTTCCTTTTTTCTTGAGCTTTCCGGCAATTTTCGCAGTTGTAGTTGTTTTACCGGCACCCTGCAAACCTACCATCATAATGACGGTCAGTTCTTTTCCCGGCCGGAATGCAATTTCGGTTGTCTCGGATCCCATGAGCTTGACCATCTCTTCGTTTACGATCTTGATGACCATCTGTCCCGGATTGAGACCACTCATCACATCCTGTCCGATTGCCCGTTCCTGCACATCTTTTACAAACTTCTTGACCACACGGAAATTTACATCTGCCTCAAGCAGTGCCATCTTGACTTCTTTCAGTGCTGTCTTGACATCGTCCTCTGTCAGTCTGCCCTTACTGCGAAGATTTTTGAATACATTCTGCAATTTTTCAGAAAGACTGTCAAATGCCATACTACAGCTCCTCCAAAATCTGATTTGAAATCGTTGCGATCTGTTTTACGATCTTTTCATCCTTTGTGTGATGAAACTGTTCCGACAATCTGTGAATTTCCTCCACATCCTGCTTCACAGATAAGAACTTCTCTACCAGATGAAGTTTCTTTTCGTAATCCGAAAGTTTCTTCCCGCAGCGCTTGATCATATCTGCCACGCCCTGCCTGGTAATTCCCTCTTCCCCGGCAATCTCACCGAGAGAGAGATCATTGAACACGAAGTCCTCATAGATCCGGCGCTGATGTTCATTCAGCAACTCGCCATAAAAATCATATAAATAAGCCTGTTGTAACTTTTCTTCCACATCAATCACCTTGGATACTTTACCATAAAGGAAACAAGGTGTCAAGTATTTTTTCTTGACACCTTGTAATTTATTTTTAAATCATGGTTCTTACGATCTTTGGCTTATATCCGGCCTTTTCCAGTGCCTTGATAATCTGCTTCTTGTGATCGGTACCAAAGCACTCCAATGTAATCCGAAGCTCGACTGCGGCATTCCGGTTTGTGGAAACAAACTGATTGTGTTCCAGTTTGATAACATTTCCCTGTTCTTTTGCCAGCGTTTCGGAAACCTTTGCCAGCTCTCCCGGCTTGTCCGGAAGCAATACAGAAACAGTAAAGATACGGTCACGGAAGATCAGTCCCTGCTGTACCACCGAGGACATTGTGATTACGTCCATGTTTCCACCGCTTAAAATGGATACCACTCGCTTGTCCTTAACATTTAAATGCTTTAATGCTGCTACCGTAAGCAGTCCGGAATTTTCTACAATCATCTTATGGTTTTCCACCATATCCAGGAAACTTACGATCAGTTCATCATCCGTTACTGTGATAATGTCATCCAGATTTTTCTGGATATATGGGAAAATTTTGCTTCCCGGTGTCTTTACGGCAGTACCGTCAGCAATTGTATTTACCGTCGGAAGTGTTGTTACTTTTCCGGCCGCAAAAGAAGCCTGCATACAGTTTGCTCCAGCCGGCTCCACACCGATCACCTTGATCTTTGGATTGAGCAGCTTTGCAAGTGTGGATACACCTGTTGCCAGTCCGCCTCCACCAATCGGAACAAGAATATACTCTACCAGCGGAAGTTCCTTAAAGATCTCCATTGCAATGGTTCCCTGACCAGTTGCTACTGCCAGGTCATCAAACGGATGAATAAAAGTATAGCCATTTTTATCTGCCAGTTCCAACGCATGTGCACATGCTTCATCATATACATCCCCGTACAGCACAACTTCCGCACCGTAACTCTTGGTACGGTTCACCTTGATCAACGGCGTGGTAGTCGGCATTACAATTACCGCCTTGCAGCCATAACATTTTGCCGCATATGCAACACCCTGTGCATGGTTTCCGGCAGATGCCGTGATCAGCCCTTTCTGACGTTCTTCCTCTGAAAGTGTGCTGATTTTATAATAAGCACCTCTTACTTTGTACGCACCGGTAAACTGCATATTTTCCGGCTTTAAATATACTTTATTACCTGTCTGGTCACTTAAATAATCACTGTATACAAGTTTTGTCTCCAGGGTAACCTCTTTTACTTTTTCGCTTGCTTCTTCAAATTTATCTAGCGTCAGCATCTTCATCGTTGTCCTCCTTATTTTTTACGTCAAATAATGCATTCACAAATTCATCCGGGTCAAATTTCTGGAGGTCATCAATCGTTTCTCCCACGCCAATGTATTTGACCGGCACTCCAAGTTCTGCCTGAATCGCCACTGCAATTCCACCCTTGGCTGTTCCATCCATCTTCGTCAGCACAATTCCGGAAATCTTTGCCACATCGGAAAATTCCTTTGCCTGAACCAGCGCATTCTGTCCGGTTGTCGCATCCAGCACAACCAGCGTCTCCCGATATGCCTGTGGATACTCTTTTTCGAGAATCTTGTTGATCTTTCCGAGCTCATTCATCAGATTCTTCTTATTGTGCAGACGGCCTGCCGTATCCACCAGAAGTACATCTGCGTTTCTTGCCTTTGCTGCTGCCGTTGCATCATAAACCACAGAGCCCGGATCTGCACCTTCCGTTCCGCCAATCATGTCAACGCCAGAACGGTCTGCCCACTCTTTGAGCTGGTCCCCTGCTGCTGCACGGAAAGTATCCGCCCCGGCAATCACAACCTTTTTCCCCTGGTCTTTCAGTTTGCCCGCAAGTTTTCCAACGGTTGTGGTTTTTCCCACACCATTGACTCCGATCACAAGGACAACGGATTTCTCTTCTTCAAAGCGGTATGCCGTCTCACCGACCTGCATCTGCTGTTTGATACTGTCGATCAGAAGCTGTTTACACTCTGCAGGCTCTTTCACATGGTTTGCCTTTACTTTTTCACGCAGATCATCCAGAATTGCCTCGGTGGCCTTGACCCCCAGATCACCCATGATCAGGATTTCTTCCAGTTCCTCATAAAATTCATCATCAATTTTAGAAAAACCGTGAAATACAGAATCAATTCCGGATACAATATTATCTCTTGTCTTTGTCAGACCTGCAACCAGCCGGCTGAAAAAACCTTTTTTTTCTCCCATATCTGTTTCCTTTCTTATCGCTTCTTTCTCTTTACATAATCAATTCAGATCATGCTCAATCAGATCTACCGACACAAGTGTCGATACCCCTTTTTCCTGCATGGTAATTCCATACAGCCGATCCGCTGCTGTCATTGTACCACGTCTGTGCGTAATTACAATAAATTGCGTGTTTTTTGTCAATTTATTTAAATAACTTGCAAATCTTGAGACATTCGAATCATCCAGGGCCGCCTCAATCTCATCTAAAAGACAAAATGGAGATGGCTTTAATGCCTGAATTGCAAACAGAAGTGCAATGGCTGTCAACGCTTTCTCACCACCGGACATCTGCATCATATTCTGCAGTTTTTTCCCTGGCGGCTGTGCAATGATGCGGATCCCACATTCGAGAATATCCTCATCCTCCACCAGTTCCAAAGCTCCATGTCCGCCACCAAACAAATGTTTGAACGATGCATTGAATTCTTTCTGGATTTCCGCAAACTTTTCCAGAAACTGTTTTCTCATGCCGCTGTCGAGATCTTCTATGATACCGAGCAGTGTCTGCTCTGCCTCAACCAGATCGTCATGCTGTCCTTTCAGGAACGTATAACGCTCCGAGACTTCTTTGTATTCTTCAATGGCATTGACATTGACCGTTCCCAGCTTTCGGATCTCGTCCTTTACTGCTGCAATCAGTTTCTTTAAAGCAAGCGGATCTTCATATTCGCTGTTTCTTAATTCTGCTGCCGCATGCGGGGTCAGTTCATATTCTTCCCACAGATAATTTGTCTGTTGTTCTGCGGATTCATTTAATTTTTCCCGCTGGTTGTTCAGACGGAAAATTTCTTTGTCCAGTCCATTACACCGCTCGGAAATCTCCTCCTGTTTCTGGAAAAATCCATGATACTCTGCAGACATCTGTTCTTTTTGTTCTACGCTTTCACGAAGTTTCTGTTCCAGTTCCCCATGGGAATCCGAAGAAGCAAGAATGGTCTTTTGAATTTCTGCGATGTCCTGCTGCTTCTTTGCCACATCTTCTTTGGAATTTTTTGCATTCTCCAGAAGTTGTGTTTTTTCCGTCTCAAATTTTTTCAGATCCCCATTGATGCGCTCTACATTGGTCTGGGCGAATTCTACCTTTTGCCGGATATTTGCTTCCTCAAGCTGAATTCCGGAAAGTTCTGCCTCTGCTTTGCTTTCGAGTTCTTTCTGTTTTTCAAGACTCTTCTGAAATGCTTCATTTGCATGCTGGATTTCTGACTCACGCTGTCTGGAATGTTCCATTTCTTCCGTGATATTTTTTTGATCTGTCCGGATCTCCTCCACCTGCAAATCCATCTGCTGACGCTCTTTCATGAGATCAGAAAATACTTCCTCGCTCTCATTTTTCTGCTGCATCGCACGATCCACATTGATCTTTGCCGTATTCTGACGAATAAACTCTTTCTGTAAAGTATCTTTGATCTGTTCGATCTCTTCAACATTCAGATCGATTGCCGTAAGCAAATCCTCCCTGCGGCTTTTTATCCGGTCAATCTCCTGACGCAGATGGTTCGTTTTCGTTTCCAGTTCCTCAACTTCACGGCGTCTTGCTAAAAGATTGGAAGAATTTTTAAACGCTCCACCCGTCATGGAACCGCCCGGACTTAAATATTCTCCTTCCAGCGTTACAATATGTAAACTGTAATGATTCTTTTTTGCAAGTGCAATCGCATGATCAATCGTATCCGTAACCAGAACACGCCCCAGCAGATATGCTGCCACCTCGTCATATTTCGGGTCACATTTTACCAGCTGATTGGCAATT